>CBDVBS010000034.1:0-14912 GCA_965372275.1 uncultured bacterium
TGTTGCCGAAACATGTGCTGCGGTAATATTTCGGGAATAAATTCCCAAAACACCAACCTGATGAAGAATCCTTATTCATCTTGCGAGACGATGAAGGTTGATTCGACTTTGAACAACTTGCGGCATTCTCTCCGGATGCCGCCCTCGGTATAATGCGCACTTATTCGGTGTTTCGGTAACTTGTTGCCGAAACATGTGCTGCGGTAATATTTCGGGAATAAATTCCCAAAACACCAGGTTATAGAAAACCCCCCTCTTTCGGGGGGGGGTTGAGAATTCCATGTAAAGGTTGGATGCTAATTGATCGACGGGTAGTCGTCCGGGATCTCATTCTCGGTGAGACGGGCAAGGCCTATGCCATCGGAACCGATGATGTAGATCTCATTGTTACCGTCACGGTCGCTCGAGAATACAATCCATTTGCCGTCGGACGAGATGCAGGGATGTCCGTCCCAGGCGTCGTCGTTGGTCAAACGTGTCACGCCACGGGTTTTTATGTTCATCACGTATATCTCGGAGTTGCCGTCACGTTCGGACGAGAATGCAAGCAGGCTGTTGTCGGCATTTACTGACGGATGCCGGTCCTGGAGCCCGGCGGTTGCACTGAGCCTCTCCTGTCCGTAACCGTCGGAACCGACCCTGTAGATATATGACTCATCACCGGCAAGCACGGCATAATAGATGGTCCTACCCTCCCCATCGATGGTGGGCTCTACATCGTCCTTGTTGTTCGTGGTGATCCTGATCGTGGGTTGCGTAACGCTTAACGGTTCGAAGATAATCTCCGATGTATCGGCGCGAAATGATGTGAATACGATATACTGGCCATTGCGGGACACGGTCGGGTCGAGTTCGGTGAAGATCGTGTTGGACGTGATCTCCTCGATGCCCCTGTAGGAGATATAGTATGACTTCCAGTAGTCACCCCACGCGGTCTCTTCCCACTTAGTGAAAAAAATGGTGCCCGCGGTTGTGAGGGACGGGTGCCGCGCGTTCTCATATGCAATTTCGTGCACCGCTCCTGATTCATCGGTGGTGTAGATGTTGAACACATCTACCTCGATTTCTGATTCGTAGGCGATCTTGTAACCGGGAGACCCCAATGCGGCGGGAGCCATCATGACTACAATCGCTAAGACTGCAAGGAAAATCGGGATTCTGGACATTTTATATCCTCCAATTCACTTTCCCCAAGCGGAATAGAATTTAACACTACACATCTCATGGTGTCAAGATGCCGCCTGAGGTGATACCATATTAGCCGGATAACGGCCTAACCTATAATTGGTCGGATTAGTCTTAAATGTCACATAGAAATGAAGCTCAGGGCCGAAAATATTCTCGTCATTATACCGATTGTGGTTGTCTTAGTCGCTGTGGGAGCGCTTTACCTGCACACCTGCCCGAGGGATATCACTTGGGACCATAATGCCCAGGATTCCTGCGACCTCATCACAAGTGCGCATATACTGGGAATTCCGCATCCGACAGGTTATCCACTTTTTACCATGATCGGCCATCTTTTCACCCGGATTGACTTTAAGTCCCTTTCAACTGAACACCTATACTGGAATAATTCGGCATTCAAGATGACCTTGTTCGTGGTTCTCACCAGCCTGCTGAACATTTTTCTTTTCTGGCGGGTTCATACTGTTCTGCAGCGTAAGTTGAATATGAGCATCGCGGGCACGCTTGTCGGATCGATATCGGCCGGCATTGGCGCCCTGGCGCTTGGGACGAGTTATCTCTACTGGTCGCAGTCTATTGTCCCTGAAGTTTACATACTCAACCTGCTGTTCATCGACCTGACGCTCCTCGCGATCCTGCGCCTGGTACCGGATGGTGATGTTTCGATGGGACCGTGGAGATGGTTCCTGTTGGGATTGATTGCCGCGTCGGGGGTAATCCATCACCTGAGTTTCATGATGTTCCTGCCGGGCTTTTTCATCCTCGCGATTTTCGCATTCAGGAAACCGGGGAAGAGAGATGTCATACTGTTCATCATCGGGATATTGCTCGCATTGCTCCCGCTGCTCTATCTCCCGATACGTTCAGCCCTGAACCCGCCGGTCGATACGACAAACCCGGAGACATGGTCCAATTTCTGGTATCACATAACAGGCAAGGCTTACAGGCCATATCTCTTTCAACGTCCCATGGGGGAGATGTTCAATAACCTTGGGAGTTTCTACCTCAAGGAGCAGTTCGGTTATACCGGTGTGATCCTCATCTGCCTCGGGGTAATCGGGGCATACCTCGGGAGGTCGCGGCTATCCAGTGCATTCCTCGCGTTCTGCATCGTATCGGCGATATTCGTTCTGTTTCACGCAACCAATTACAACGTGCTCGACCGGAAAGTATTTTTTCTGCCGGCTTTCTTTGCATTCGCCCACCTTTCGGCAATGGGGATTTCGTACATGTTCGAATTGACCTACAGGCTCTCATCCCGCATGCATAAAATCCTTCAGGTTGTCCCAATTATTGTTCTTATGTTCGGGGGGGTGTGGTGGCAGTTCGATGAAGTGAATCACGCGTACAGGTGGAATATCGATATCTCGGAATCCATTTCCGCAAAAAACTTCGGGTCCCAGGCTTTCGCAAATCTGAGGGCGAATGCCATCATCTTCACATGGTATGACGGGCCGTCGTTTACCCTGACTTATTACCGTTATGTTCTTTTCGAGGGGATAAGAGAAGATGTAGATATTGTATTCCTGCCACGTGTCCAGTCACCCTGGTGGTGGCAGAATGTAGAGGATGGCCACCCGAATATTAAAATGACCATCGAGTATTCGCTCGACCGTAATGCAATCATCGAAGACATAATCCGAACCAACATCGACAAACGCTCCATCTACACATCCTGGCCGCAAATCCCTATCCCGGACGATTTCAGAATGCTAAACGTCGGCAAGCTGTTCAGGATCATCAGGGCCGAGGAATATGAGCAAATACTGGAGCATTATCACGGGGAAAAGCAGATGATGATGAGAAACGCCCCTATCAAATCGAGCTCGTAGCCGGGTCAAGTAAATGATGGGTGAATTAACTGGGTGCTATCGCCCACCGTCCGGGTGCCGCCTACAAACGAGTCTTCGAAGTTTGTAGGTGAATATGGTAACATCATACGCATACGATCCGGATTCCACAAAACGCCCAAATATCAACGGTTCAATATCCGCGGTCACGTTCATGAACTGACGTTCTCCTGTATGGAATAAGGGAAATACGAAAGCAGATTGATTACATTCACGTGAATACAATCAGAAGGGGATTAGACCAATCCTATAAATCAACCCTTTTTTACAGCAAGCTGGGTACCGCAGGTCTCTGACCTGCGGCGCATTACATAAGGGCAAGTGTAGGTCGGGAGACCTACACTACCCGTTCATTTAAGTGTTGATTACCGGGATTGGTCTTAGTTGTTTGTGGAGGAGGGGTCTTGTGAGATTTATCTTGATTCTTTATCTTCATATTGATCACCTACAACCATCGAAGACTCGGTTGTAGGCGGCACCCGATCATCCCTGTCAAAATAAAACGCGCCTTGACTGGCGCGTTAATATCTTCGTTATTGATGATGACGATTATTCAGCCGATTTCAATGAAACCTTGACGAGGTTTCCATCAATCACCGCATTCATGCTGTACTGAGCTTCGGGATCGGTGAGTATGAGTGAAAACACTGCTTCGCCCGCATCGTTGATATTGATGACGATATACCTGAGGTGCTTCCCTGACAGCTCAACGGTCTTGTAATCACCGGGTCTCACGAAGCTGCTCACATCGCAGTGGCTGAGGACGATGAATCCCTTCAAATACACGAAATTCGTCCTCACTTCACCGGGATAATCATCGACCATACTGAAGACCAGCAGGTCGGTGCCGGCTTCGCTTGCCTGGAAATTCAGGTTGTCCAGCATAACTGAACCCGCCGTGGGAACAAATGCCGGTGCCTCAACTGTCGCGGGACCTTCCTCGACTTCCTCAACAGGTTCGGCAAGTTCCTCGATCATCGATTCCTCAGCGGGCGGTTCCTCTACGGGTACTACCTCAACAACCGGCTCTTCCGGCGCTTCTTCTTCCTCGGTAACCAGAAGGTTGATGCCTTCAAGGAGGTTGAATCCTCCGTTAACTTCTTCAGGTTCTTCTTCGATATAAGGGATTACGATTTCCTCTAAGATCACTATTTCCTCTTCCACCTCAGGTTCTTCCTCAACCGGTTCTTCTTCAATTGGTTCTTCAATCACCGGCTCCTCTTCCACGGCTTCTTCGGTTTCACCGGCTATCCATTCTTCACGAGGTATGGGGCGATATCCCAGCGGGTTTTCACTCGCGGGAGGTTCTTCCACTATAACCGGCTTCTCGACAACTTCTTCTTCAACCGGTTCCTCGATTACAACCTCTTCCTCGACAGGCTCTTCCACCGGGGTCTCGGTCTCTTCAACCTCGGCAGTTTCGCTCAGGACAGGGGATCCGCCAACCGGGAAGATGATGAAATCGATTCCGGTGCCGACGGTTTCGATCGCGAATTCCCGCAGGTCGTTGGTGTAAATTTCCAGCCTTGTCACGAACGGGTCCGTTTCCAATTGTGTCAGCTTGATACTTGCTACTGAAGGTGAGAAAACCATAAAGGATGTACCGCCTTCATCAGCGGCGGTCAGTTCAACATCAGGAAGATCGAAAATGAGGATGCTCTCCTCCTCGGTATCGATCTTCATGGGTTCTATCATTCCATCGAGGAATAACGAGATCGTGGTCTGCTCTTCCTCCATGGAAACCGTAACACCGATGTTGTAAAGCTCAACGTGGTCCCCCGCGGCCATCGCGGGTACGCAGACCAAAATCAGTACCGCGAATACGATGAGAATTGTGGTACGCATGTCTCCTCCTTCACTACAGTACCAGAAGGTTTTCAACCTACCTGCTTCATTGTATCCGAACAGGACATATGTTTCAACGAGTGCAGGGTTGCAATACCACAAATTTTAAACCAATCCCACTAAATATCGGCGTTAGTGAAATCCGGGATAATCCGCATAGACACTTGAGATACTACTGTCCTGATGGCACGGTCTGCACGAGTCTTCTAGTGCTGACCGTGGTCTTAGACCAATTCTACTTGGCAAATATTTTTACATAAGCTGGGTGCCGCACACTTCAGTGTGCGATAATCGGCTTATAATCAGGGATACACGCACACTGAAGTGTGTGGCACCCGATTCAATTAATCATCCTTAAGGAGAATTGGTCTTAGCGGGATTCCAACAGATATCACGGTCAGCCCTCCCAAGGCGTCGGGCAGACCGTGCCATCAAGAACAATAAATTTATGTAACGCTGGGGTGAAGTGTGCGGCACCCGCCAATTTTTGAAATGAAAGAACCCACGAACAGGAATCCGTGGGCCACCCTTCAAAACAGTTTTTCAATTTATTCAGTCATCATCCTTGGCGGATGATTTCTTCGTCTTGGTTTTGGTGTCCTTGCTGATATCAACGGTTTTGCCGTTAGCGCTTGAACCGTTACCGCCCGACTTGCGATTATCGGTGCAGTAAAAACCTGAGCCCTTGAACATAACGCCGACGTGGCTGATAAGCTTCTTGGCGCTTCCCCTGCACACGGGGCATCGAACCTTTGGCTCCTCGCCTATGTGATGCTCGTGCTCGAACACGTGATTGCATTTGCGGCATTGATAATCAAACTTCGGCATACTTCCTGCGCCTCCTGGCAATTCTCAAATCTCATCTATCCCACTTAAATAACGCGAATCATATATTCTAACCATTTTCATCTTCGAAGTCGACAGGTATTACCTGCTTTTCTCCCATTGGTACAAGACCCTCTATCTCCTCGAAATCACGCGCGGTGAATTCCCTTTCGATCTTGTCGCGGAGTCTTATGAGCAGCTCCTCCATGTTTTCCCGCATACGCGCCATCTGTTCGCGCATCCTGAAGATGACTTCCACCCCGGCTAAGTTCACACCCATCTGCTGTGTCAGGTTCAGAATGCTCTCCAGCCTTTCAACATCTTCATCGCAGTACATCCTGGTGTTACGGTCGGTGCGTTGCGGTTTGATCAGCCCTTCCCGCTCGTACAGGCGAAGGGTCTGGGGATGTATCTTGAACATCTGCGCGACAACCGATATGGAATATTTGGGCCGTTGCTTATTTTCCATCAGGATTCATCCTTACGCCCGTTCACCCGGGCTATTCATCATCACTACCTGTCGGACACACGTCGATCGAACCGGCCACGGTGACCAGCGCGTTGCGCAGCACCCTTTCGTGCAGCATGTATCCCTTCCGCTTTACATCCACGATTGTGCCCCTTGAAATACCTACGGCTTCAATACACTCAAACGCCGTGTGAATTTCGGGATCGAATGGAATGTCCGTCGGGATTTCCCTGATCCCGTACTTCGCGAGTACGCTCGCCATCTCCTGGATAGTGTATTCGACACCCTGGATGTAGGGTTTGAGAATATCGGGCGCCACATCGACATCGCATTCGGCGCCCATCTCGAAGCAGTCCAGGACATTCAGAAGGTCAAAGGCCATGTCGTAATTGGCGTATCTCAATGCTTCGGATTTGTCCTCATCGGCACGTCGGCGGATGTTCTGCACCTTGGCACGTTCCTTTGAAAGCTCGGTTTCGAGTTCGGCTTTATTCAACTCCAGTTCCTCAACCTTTTTTTTTAGGACATCCTTGAGTGCCTCGTCGGCTTTGCCCATGGCACGATCCATGGCTGAAGGGATTTCATCCCCGTTCTCATCTGCATCAACAAATCCTTGCGATGTGGGATCGTGGTCACTGATTTTATGTTTATCTTTCTTGCCTGATCTCATATTTAAATCCGCCATTATTCTCGGTTTCCCCCTGAAATAAAACACAACTTTTTCTAATTTCCCTCCTCACAGGAAGATTAGAACCCTCAATTGTCGGTGAAATCAGCGTCCCGGATATCTTCGCCACCCGGCATACCGCCTTCTTCCGGAGCTTCATAGCCCGGGGGAGGCTGGGTTGCCCCATCGCCGGCCTGGGGCTGCGCGCCGGATTTGGCGTAGATGGCTTCAGCAAGCTTATGTAATGACTCCTGCAGGCTATCCTTGGCCGTGGTCATCCTGGCTACATCATCCGATGACAACGCATCACGCGCGTTAGCGAGTTCGGTCTCGATATTACGTTTGTCATCTTCATCGACCTTGTCACCGTGCTGCTGTATGTGCTTCTCGGTCTGGTATATCAGCGAGTCGAGCTGGTTGTGCATTTCGCTTAACTCCTGCTGCTTCTTATCCTCGTCGGCGTGAGCCTCGGCATCCTTGGTCATCTTGTCGATCTCATCATCGGTAAGGTTGGACGTTGCGGTGATTGTGATCACCTGTTCGCGTCCGGTGCCGAGATCCTTTGCCTTGACGTTTACTATACCGTTCTCGTCGATGTCGAAACCAACCTGTATCTGCGGGATACCGCGATGCGCAGGCGGAATATCGGTCAGGTGGAACCGTCCGAGAAGTTTGTTATGCTGGGCCATCGGGCGTTCACCCTGGTAGACAACCACTTCAACCATCGTCTGGTTATCAGCAGCGGTAGTGAACGTTTGCTCTTTGCTGGAAGGGATGGTCGTGTTCTTTTCAATGAGCTTCGTGAAGACGCCGCCCAATGTTTCGATCCCCAGCGAGAGGGGCGTGACATCTAAAAGCACGATATCACTCACTTCCCCGCCAAGTACGCCGGCCTGTATGGCCGCACCCATCGCAACAACTTCGTCCGGGTTGATCGACAGGTTCGCGTCCTTGCCGGTGAGATCCTTGACCAGTTGCTGGACCATCGGCACGCGGGTCGAACCGCCGACTAAGAGTATCTGATCGATCTTGAAGTCGATACCCTTGCTCTTTTCCTTGGCGTCGTCGATGGCCTGTTGCACCGGGCCGCGGGTCTTTTCAACGAGGTCGTGGATAAGCTTCTCGAACTCGGAACGCGTTATTTCATAGTTGATATGTCTCGGACCCGACTGGTCGGCCGAGATGAACGGCAGGTTGATGGTGGTTTTAGTCGTGGATGAAAGTTCGATCTTCGCTCTTTCCGCGGCTTCCTTAACACGCTGGCGCGCCATCTTATCGACGCTGAGATCGATGCCCGTCTCGTTCTTGAACCGTTCGGTAACCCAGTCCATCAAACGCTCGTCGAAATCATCGCCGCCGAGGTAGTTGTTACCATTCGTGGCCAATACCTGGAAGGTGCCTTCGCCGATATCGAGGATGGATACATCGAATGTACCACCGCCGAGGTCATAGACGAGGATGGTCTGTTCTTCCTCCTTGTCCAGCCCGTATGCCAGAGCCGCCGCGGTAGGTTCATTGATGATACGTTCCACGGTGAATCCGGCGATACGCCCGGCATCCTTGGTGGCCTGGCGCTGTGCATCGGTGAAGTAGGCCGGGACGGTGATGACCGCCTTGTCGATCTTCTCACCGAGCTTGGCTTCTGCGTCGGCCTTGAGTTTGGCTAAGATGGCCGCGCTTATCTCCTGGGGAGTATAGTCTTTACCATCGATATTCTTCTTCCAGTCACGGGCCATCTCACGTTTGACCGATGAGATAGTCCTGTCGGGATTGGAAACCGCCTGGTTCTTGGCGGGTTTACCGACAATACGTTCACCCTTGTCGTTGAAAGCGACGACCGATGGGGTGATCCTGTCCCCTTCGCGATTTTCGATTATAACCGCCTTACCGCCTTCCATATGGGCGATAGCGGAGTAAGTAGTACCTAAGTCAATTCCAACTATTTTGCTCATATTTCATCTCCATCCGTAAGTTGATTACGTCATTATTATATTACCTGAGTGTATTATTGTCAAGTCTCAGGTGCGGTTTTTTACCAATTTCCCCCCATGTTTTTCTATCATTTGGCAATATTAGCTGCTTTCGCGGTATGATATATGTGATGAATAAGGATATTGGTGGCAATGTCAGTGACCTGGTGGTGTCCCTTGGGGCTGACCTTGTGGGATTCGCCAACATAGGTATCTTGCCGGAAGATGTCCGTTACGGGCTGCCGAGGGGGATTTCAATAGCGATCGCGTACGATCCCGTTGTTATCGAGACCATCAGGAACGGGCCGAATGAAGAGTATTCCCGTTGCTATCATGAGATAAACAGAAGGCTCGACAATATAACTCAAACGGTTGCAAAGCATATTGAGGATCAAGGATATAGGGCTGTTGGACTGCGTGCTACATCGCGGAGTCCTGTGGGAAATGATTTTGAATCGCTCGAAGAAATGGCTGTGGTGCTCCCGCATAAGACCTGCGCCACGCTTGCAGGATTGGGGTGGATAGGTAAAACGGATCTTCTCATTACCGAGGGATTTGGGCCCAGGATAAGATTAGGCACAATCCTTACGGATGCACCGTTCGATTGTGACACGCCAATTACTGAAAGCAGATGCGGGGAATGTATTGAGTGCGCGGCAGCTTGCCCGGTCAATGCCGGAAGGGATGAAAACTGGCGTCGCGATTCATTGGAGAGATACGCCGTGAAAAAATGTGACGCATATGCGCGTACGATTTCAAAACAAATTGGCCTTGACCAGCAATTGTGCGGTATATGTATCGCAGTGTGTCCGGTCGGCAAATGAGGGTCTGAATAACTTTCCGATCTAACCAAGAGGCGATTGGTGTTTCTGCCGATGGATGAATTCAACGAAGATTATTACCTGTTCGACCCGCCGGTCGATTGGTAGGGGATTCAGATGTAAGGTACCGCTTGCCGGTTAGGACTCTTCAAGCCAGCCGGTGCAATTGTCCCAGAGACAATGACATGGGGCCGTTCGACCTCGAGATGCCACGCAATCCTTACAGACCACCATCCCGCAGGAATTGCAGGTATAGGTGTCGGTTGATTTTCCCCCACATTGCTCACAGACTTCCAGACTTTGCACTTTCTCGGCCATGATGGTCCTCCTTTCCGATATGATCCACTAAAGCATCGGATTTTTTGCCCTTTATCATGTAATATACTTCAAGATAGCAGTAACGCCAATAGGTTTGAATTAATGGAAGGTGGAGTTTTTTGACTCAGTATGAAATAAAACGTATCGATCCTTACAGGCTCCTCATCCCGCGACAGGACGGGATGCACGTATCCGCGATGATTTATGCGGATGAACGTATTCACCTGGAAAGCGACGCCATCAAGCAGACTGTTGACGCGGCGAAACTTCCCGGTGTAAGGAAGGTTCTCGCCACGCCGGATATACATGTGGGTTATGGCGTCCCGATCGGCTGCGTCGTCGGACTCGAGGGCTACATCGTACCCGCCGCGGTCGGGTACGATGTTAATTGCGGAATGCGGTTGATAAATACCCCGCTGATGGCAGGGGATATTGATGTCGTTAAGTTGGTGGAGAGCTTCAGCCGGGATATCCCGCTTGGTGAAGGGAAGAGCAATGTCAAGTTGACCGGTGAGGATCTGCATAAGGTTTTGAATGAGGGGATCAAGGGATACCTCAATATAGAAATACCGGACGGGAGACTCGAGGAGAAACGCGTACCCGAAGAGGAAAAAGCGGATATGCTCAGGTGCGAGGATTTCGGCTCCCTTGATGGTGACATGTATTGCGTCAGCAAAAACGCCGTTGAAAGGGGATGCAAGCAGTTCGGTACGTTGGGCGGCGGAAACCATTTCGTGGAACTGCAGGTAGTGGAGAGAATCCTTGATGGTGAAACCGCGAGGGCACTCGATCTTGCGGAAGGACGTTTCGTGGTGATGATCCATTCCGGCAGCCGGGGATTCGGGCACCAGGTGGGCGGGGATTATATGAAGCTCGCCACGAAATTGAATGGTGATCGAAGTCCGACAAAGCACCTTTCATTTCTCGAAGTCGATTCCAGGCACGGTCAGGATTACATCAAGGGAATGCGTGCCGCCGGGAATTTCGCGTTTGTCAACCGCCAGATTATGACAGCATACGTGCGGGCGAATCTTCGCTACTATTATCCCGGCATCGAGCTGCCGACAATTTATGATGTCCCGCATAATATGGCGAAACCCGAGATGCACGACGGCAGGGAGTTATGGGTACACCGTAAGGGAGCCACGAGAGCATTCCCGCCAAGCAGGATGGGGGGCACGGTTTACTCGAAGCTCGGACAGCCGGTGCTTATTCCGGGGAGTATGGGTACCGCGAGTTATGTGCTTCTCGGTATTGAGAGTTCGGCGGAATCGCTGAACTCCGTAAATCACGGTGCCGGGCGGGTACTCAGCCGTTCAGCAGCGAAGGGAAAGCGTAAGAGGAAAAAGGGAGGGCAGGTTGAGCGTATCGGCGGTGTCAGCGACCGTGATTTCAACAGGGCGATGGAGGGTATCCACCTGGTTTGCGCCAACAGGGGAAGCATTTACGAGGAAGCACCGCAAGCGTATAAGGATATCGATGTCGTGATTGAGATAGTCGCCGGGGCGGGATTAGCGAAGCCCGTGGCACGTCTTAAACCGTTGGCGGTGATGAAAGGATGAAGTTTTGTATGGAAACTGTTAATCGGGTAAAGTAAATTTAGTTTACCGGGTTGTGGTTCGAAAGTTGATGTGGTAAATTGGTTCTATAAATCAGATTGAACCTTGATAAGATGCATATGGTTCCAACCCTTTTCTTTGGCTGAAACATCACACTGAATTTATACAGTGGGTATGTTGACATAAAGTCGGGCAACCACCGTTGTTGCGAACTTCCGTCTCTTTTTGATTTCCCGCGAAGGAGGCATTTTTTGGATTACGGGAAAGTCAAATGGTTCAATACCGCCAAGGGATACGGGTTCATTGAACGTGAAGGGGATAAGGATGTGTTCGTCCACTATTCCAACATTCATCAGGACGGCTTCAAGGATCTGAAGCAGGGCCAGGAAGTATCATTCAGTATTGTTGATACGGACAAGGGGCCCCAGGCCAGGGACGTTCTTCTTGTGGACGGCGCAATCCCTGGGATCAAACAGGAATTCATTACCCCAAAGAAAGAAATCGTCAATGACCCGGACCTGGACGGTGAACCAATATAGGAAGTTACCTGGGGTTTAAGCAAAAGTTGCAGTACGATAAAGTCTTAACTTAGGTAACCTTACCCCCGCGAATGCGGGGGTTTTAATTATTTTTGGCGAACAAGAAAGGGGCTGTCTCGAATCAGACTTCTTTCACCTCAAATGCATATGGCTTATAATGTGACCCATGGCTGAAGTGCGCTTGGAAAAGGTCAGCAAGAATTTCGGCAAGGTGGTTGCAGTCAAAGATGCCGAGTTCGTGGTGGGAGATAAGTCCTTCGTCGTGATGGTCGGCCCGTCAGGATGCGGGAAGTCAACGACATTGCGGATGGTTGCCGGACTTGAGGAGATTGACGAGGGTGAGATTTACATCGACGGGAAGCTCGTCAACAACATGCATCCCAAGGACCGGGATGTGGCGATGGTCTTCCAGTCATATGCGCTCTATCCGCACATGAATGTCTATGACAACATCGCGTTCGGGTTGCGTATGCGCAAATTCCAGCGTGACGAGATAGACCGCCAGGTGCGGGATGCCGCGAGTATTCTCGGCATAGATGATCTACTCAAACGTAAACCCGCCGAATTGTCGGGCGGACAGAAGCAGCGTGTCGCGCTCGGCAGGGCTATCGTGCGTAACCCGAAGGTCTTCCTGTTCGATGAGCCGTTGTCGAACCTCGATGCCAAGTTCCGGGTGCAGCTTCGCTCGGAGATCAAGCGGCTTCACCAGAGCCTCGGAGCGACGACGATCTATGTCACTCACGACCAGGTTGAAGCGATGACATTAGGGGATAAGATTGTCGTGATGGACAAGGGGCTTATCCAGCAGATAGGATCACCGGATGATGTGTTCCATAACCCGCGAAACAAATTCGTCGGAGGATTCATCGGCTCGTCGGGCATGAATTTCTTCGATGGGTCCATCACTTCGGCGGGGAACGGGGTTGTCTGCGAAATTGCGGGAGTGGTGTTTAAGTTACCGTCAGGGAAGGCCGAACGATTTGCATCGGATCCGGGCAGGAAGATTATTATAGGAATACGGCCCCCGGATATGATCGTGTACACGGGTGAGACGAGCGAACCGCATCTCAAATTGAAACTCAACCTTATTGAATTGTTAGGGGGATACAGTCAGTTGTATGCGCAGTATGGCGAGGGTGAAGTCTGCGCGCATTGCGAAGAGCGTTTCAAGGCGTCGATAGGAGATGAGATAGGTCTCGGTATTGATCTGGAGAAGGCTCATTTCTTCGACTGGGATACGGAGGAGAATATTTTTCTGGTGGGGTAGGTCAGGTTATTTATCCGAACCACGACCGTCAGGGAGTGGACATCATAAGACACTGATAAGCTCGAAGACTCGCTTTTCAGTGCCACCCGGATCTCGACTTTCGCCATTCTCTTTCCGTGTGGCACCCTTCTGTCTTCAGAAGGGTGGTCTCCATATCAACGCGACCTCTCACTATACGAAGACCACCCCTTTTCTCGAAGACTCGAAAAAGGGTGCCACAAAGAACGCATAATGGTGCCACAAGGAATGCATAATGGTGCCACAAGGAATGCGTATGTCTTATTCACATTGCTGGTTGGAAACCGCCGGGTTTGAAGTTACTGCATGTGTTATAAGCATCTCGTAGGGGCGAGCCGGAGGCTCGCCCTCCTGCTAAGCATCCGGCGTCGGAGGGTGACCCTCCGGGTCACCCCTACGCAAGACTTGCCGTGTCAGCCAAATCTATATAATGGCGAAAGTCGAACGGATGGAATTGCAGTATTACTATTTTTTGCTAACCTTTTCTGCTAAAATCTAACCATGCAAGGCAGCGGGAAGTATTCGAATCCTCCATTTGTTGTTTATCTCTTTAACGGGATTCTCTATATCCTGTACCCCTTCCTCTATCTTTACCTCATCCTCAGGTTGAATAAAGATCCGAATGTGACCGGCACGATGGCCGAGAGATTCGGGTACTTCAGAAAAATGCCGAACAGGGATGGGAAGTCGCCGGTTATCTGGCTGCACGCGGTGTCGGTCGGCGAAGCAGCCGCGGCGAGCGGAATACTTGAGGGATTGCGGAAACGTTATCCCGATGCGTTCATCGTTATTACGACAACGACGAAAACCGGTTATGAAATGGCGGTAAAACGTCTGACGGGGTATGACTACATCGATTACTACCCGTTCGACTTCCCGTGGGTGGTGCGTCGGGCGGTCAAACGTATCAAGCCCGATATCTACCTCTGTCTCGAAACCGAATACTGGCCGAATCTCATATGGGCATTGAACCGCTCCGGCGCGAAGAAAATTCTGTTGAACGGTCGTGTGTCCGATGCCATGCGCAATTCTCCGCGCTGGCTGAGACCGATGTATGAATTCATCTTCGATTCGTATGAAGCCTTAGGTATGCAGGCCGATACGGATGTCGCACGTATCCGTGCGCTTGGCGCACCGCCTGAGAAGGTGCATTTGACGGGTAACCTGAAATTCGAAGGGAGCTACCTGAGGGTAACCGATGTAGAGTTGAGGGATTATCGAGACAGGCTTAAGATCAAACTTGGCGACAAGGTTGTGATTGCCGGGAGCACGCATCCGGGCGAGGAAGACATGATGATGCAGGCGTTCATCGTGCTGAAGAATATCTACCCGTCGATGAAACTCATCATTGCCCCCCGCGCCGTTGAACGCACCAGGGAAGTCGAGGAGATTGTCGAGCAATGGGGATTTCAAAGCTCACGTTTCTCGGAACTGGATGGGTTCAGCGATGTTAACGAGATTATCATCGTCGATGTAATCGGGGAACTCGCGCAGCTTTACGCGATAGGACAGGCGGCATACATCGGCGGTAGTCTCGTGGAACGGGGTGGGCAGAATCTCCTGGAACCGGTGTCCC
>CBDVBS010000035.1:0-14378 GCA_965372275.1 uncultured bacterium
CTGCCAACGCCCTTGCTTTGATCGGGCCTGATGCAAAGGAAGCAATACCTGTGCTTATATACACCGATGCTCCGGCAGTGCCAACGGCCTGGATTATTGCGGCAATGGGACCAGAGGCGATTCCTGAATTGCAGGAATTGCTGAAATTCGGGGACAGCGATGCGAAAATTGTTGCTGCAGGTGCTTTGGCTTACATGTTCGAAGATGCAATCCCTGCCTTAGAAGAGATGTTAAATGGTAGTCGTGAATCTCTGCGGCTTCAGGCGGTGAGGATTCTTGGAAACATGGGCAGCATCAACCAAAGGCATCGCGAGAAACGTGAACTTCGAAGGGCGTGGGATATCCTGCTGAAAGCCGTCAATAACGAATCAAGTGATATCCGTGAAGCTGCGTTACTTGGTTTACACTTTTACTCAGCACCTGAGCAGATGACTGAGTTGGCTTTAAAGGCGTTGGAAGATGAGGAGGAGAATGTCCGTATTGCCGCAACAAATTTATTGGGTGATCTGGGTTCTGAACCCTTAGTTGTTGAAACGTTAGTAGGGTTAATTCAGGATGAGAATTGTTGGGTCAGGAAGGCAGCCTGCCAAAGCCTTGGAAAAGTTGGCCCTGAACCGGGGTTGCACAGGCGCTGGGCGAAGCGCTTTATGATCTTGATCCTTGGGTTCAACTCTATGCCGCGAGAAGCCTGTTTCAGTTAGGTGCCGGGGCTCGACCCGCACTTGAACCTCTTGTGGGCATTCTTGGCGAATGTAATTCAAATGTGAAGTCAGAGGTATTGAATACAATCGCCAACATTGGTGAGGAAGCCGTACCGGCATTGATTGAGGTGTTGAATGAAGATGTATCCTGCCGGGTGGAAGATGCTTCCTCGTTGCTGTACAGACTCAGGGAACATTCGTTCCCAGTTTTGATATCAATGCTACAGGATAGCGATTCCGCTGCTCGTTTAGCTGCTGTTACAGCATTCAACAATATGCGAGGTTGTGGGACAGATATAAGTGAGGCCGTTCCGGCACTGATAGAAATCCTGAAGGACGGTAATCCGCAAGTCCGAATTAAAGCTGCGTACTCGTTGGGCAATACAGGTGTATGTCCTCACGTTGTGCCGATCCCATCGTCCGTTGCACCCGCTTTGGTTAATGCTTTCGATGACCCTGATGTGAGAGTGAGAAGGGCAATAGCAAGTGCTCTTGGTAAAGTCGGTGAGGAAACTGAGACTGTTGAAGCTCTACTAATTGCACTTGAAAACGACCGGGAGATTGCCAAATCCGTGATTGACGCGCTTGGTTGGGTCGGGGCGCGTCCGGGAGTGTTGGATGCACTTATCGAAGCCTTGGATGATGAGGATGTGAATATCAGATTTCATGCCTGTGTGGCACTTGGCCGTATAGGGAAAGAAGCTGAACCAGCGTTACCGAAATTGAATGAACTTGCCAAACACGATTCCGAAACGGTAGGAAGAATAAAAGTAAGGGAGAAGGCGAAAAAAGCTATTGAAAATATCGAACGGACAATAAAGCTGTATAAATAAATAGATATCCACCTGCCGATGTATCCCAATGCGGTTCGGTGTGATTGTCCTGCAATGTTTAACCTCCCGGAATCCTGCTAATTATACAAAAAAACGGGCGTGTAACTCACGCCCGTAAAGTAGATTTCTACTTGTGTCTACTCTACAAATCCCGGATGCGATCGTCCCCAGAGTTCGTTCCGTTCGCTTGTCATCTTGTTATTTACGCCTTCATCTATTCCATCATATGGATACGTGCAATAACCATAGCAAACTTCTATGGAACCATTCGGACGTACTGCCATCGCTGGATATTTCCTGTATGTGTCGGTAAGAATGCAGACATCGGTCCATTCCTCGCCACCTGCATTACCCGCGATTATTGCGATACGCGAAGCCTCACTGGGTGCGCGGTAAGGGAAGCACAGGAAAAGCTGATCATCCGAATCGCCTTTCAGGGTGAGGTAACAGGGGTCAACCCTCATATCGGTTTCCGAGAAGATAACCTGGGCTTCACCGAAACTTAAGCCATCGGTGCTCTTGAAGAAATGTATCTCATCTTCAGCTTCGGAAACCCGGTATCTTGCGGCAACAAATATTCGGTCCTGGTTGTCGACAAAAATAGTCGGGGAGTCATATGAGCCGTTATCGCTGACATCGATTACCTGCCACGATGTTGTTCCCGCTAAGCATCGTCCAACTTTTACACCGCTATCGGTCCATGTGAGATATATGTATCCATCGGATGTCTCGGCGACGAAATCGGTTCGAGTATGACACCCGTCGGTGGCTCCGTAACCGGGATACGGCATAGGGGCGACGGTGACGTTCGACCATGCCGCCTGCCAGGAATCACCGTAATAATCGAGAAGCTGATTATTTACCAGCATAAATGCGTGGAAACGTCCGGTGGAATCGCGGTAGCCGTTTATGCGTCTCGCAACCTGGTCGACGGTCAGTACCTGGTATATCAGCCAGCCCTCGGATGAGTTCTCCCACCAGTGACTGCCGTCCCACCATGCGATAGAAAGGGAATGTTCCCATGTTGTGGCCTCCCTTGGTGAAAGGCCGACAACTAACGTGCCGTCATATGCCGGTGTGAGGCTGACATCCACATAGTCGCTATGCGAATATCCGAAGTGACCATCCGAACTCTTACGCCACATGGTGTTCCAGTCGCCGTTGAACGCTGTTGTTGAACGCGCCGTGGAATTGCCGCACCACTGGCTCCACATCCATACATTACCGCTTGAGTCGGATGCGAGATTCATCTGGGAGTTGGCATTAAGCAATCCTGACGGATTGAACATCCCCGTCTCAGCACCCCAGCCGGTGCAGATATCCGGCGGGTCCTGTGACCCACTTCCGGATGGGACATTCACGTTATAAATAAAATACGATGCAACCGGTGCTCCTGGAATAACATCGCCATAGCCGGCGACATCGGACTCAACAGTTATCAGCAATGGTTGATCTCCGATCGCCGAGGGCGTGCAACTGACAAGATCGATCTCATATGTTGAGTAACCGGTTCCGCCGCCTGTAGTTCCCGTAGAGATCACCTGGCTCGCAAATCCCGGCCATTCAACTTTGATGGTATTCATCTCCGCGTTGAACCAGTCGTAGGTGTCAATTGACAATGAAACATCGCCGCCGCCGATTTGCTCAACTTCGTCGTAATAGAGGGTCTTGGCCGTTTCGCTTACTTCAATTCGATATGCTTCAGGTTGATTCGCATTCGGGCCGAATGAGTCGGGTACAACCCATGGTGGATCACCCTGTGGGAATTGCCACGATGCATCAACCGCGTAGTTGAATACCAGGCCGTCGGTTCCCAATTCAATCGAGTAATGCCGCACGTTTTTCTGCCCCGCCGAAAAAACACCGCGACCGGCCGGGTTGATGTCGCTAAGCAAGGCATCTGGTTCGGTCAGATCATCGCAGAAATATTTGTAACCATTCATCGTGCAGTTATAGTCAGCGAAAGAATCCGGCGCACCAAGTGCACCATCCATGTATCCGAACATCGTCGATGTGTGCGGGAATTCAGCGGGATTCCACCAGCGCGAATAACCGTCCGGATTCAGCAGACGTGTATCACCCTCAGTCGCCATAACGAGATCACTATCCGTGAAACTGTTGAAGCTCCCGTTAGTAATGAAAATGCCCTTCACATCGAAGCCGGTGAATCTGTTCAACCCAAGGAACGGATGCCTCAGGCCGATATCTACATCGATCATATCGCCGTTGAATTGCACCGATTCAATGGTCAGATAGACATATGGCGGCTGATCGAGGAAGGGGAGGACGTTCACATGCATCGCTCCCGTACGAAGCATCATAACATCCAATGTTTTCTTTTCGGGATCAGCGACGAACTGCCACAGGCCCCAGGGCGAGTGGGATGCGATGCCTTCATCAGTTTCCCGCAATGTTGGTTCCTGACCGGGCGTCACCATCTCACCCGAGTTGGAACAACCTCCGAGCAGTACCATGAACAACATGACGAGCATCAATACAATGCCGCTGAGCCTGTACATCATTTGTGCCTCCAATTTTTTATACTCTCTTAACTTTCTTCGAGCCAGGCATTGCGATAGTGAATATCGTAATGCGTGCCGTTCTTCGCGGCCCACGCGATATGCATAACACCGTCACTCGTAACCACGAAATCAGGCTGCACGTTTTCATCGAGCAGCGAATCAACCTGCGTCGCATCGGCCCAGTTCTGTCCGCCGTCATATGAGAAGCTGACATAAATGTGTGTTCCTGCTTGCCAGACGGCTGCAAGGAAATCGAGTTCATCGAATTCGAAGAAGCAGATCGGGTCGTCGTTCATTTTTGAAGCCATCTCGGCGATAACGACCGGATCCGTCCAGGATGCCCCGTCGGTCGAATGAACATAGCATAACTGGTCATTACCACCCGATTCACGGATGAATGTCACATGGAAATCCCCGTCCGGGTCGATGTCCAGACCCGGGTCGTGAGCGCCGGTTGTGCCGGTCGCGGAACCGTCATATACAACAGTCGATGCGTCCCATGTCAGTCCAGTGGAATCGGTGTTGTAAGCAAGTTGAATTGTATTGGCCGTGTCGTCCACGTAATATACAAAATACATATTGTCATCGGGGGCAAGTTCAATCGAACGCGCGCGGCTGAAATAACCGGTTCCGATGAAGTGAATCGGGATATTACCATAACCCCAGATAGCACCGTGAGGGCCTTGGGTAAGGTAATAGGGCACCTCGCTCTTCTTGAATTGGAGTTGGTTGTCTTTATCACCCATAATATATACATAACCGTCTGCGTCCTGGATGATTTCCGAAGCTCGTGTAATGTAGGTAGTCACATGCGCGCCATCAATTCCAACTGGCGGGGGGAACAGTTCTGTAGCTGCCGAGAAGGGAGCTGAGAAAGTCATGTTTAAGCAGTTCCACAGGCTCAATGTTCGCCACGAATTCCCTTCCGTGCTTGCTGCGATTTTTACACAATCACCATGGTTTGCTGTATAACCACCGGATGTATAGAACGATGCCTGGAATCCATACCAGTTAAGTCCGTCGTTTGATTTGCAGGCATAACTCCGGGCGTAATGCATCACTTCGGGTGTCGGGTCGTAAAGCATATTGTGGCTATACGCCATCTTAATTTCGTCGTCGGTTTCTATGCACAAGGCGGGGGATATGTCGTTCCAACCTGCCGCATAAATCTCTTCAAGCACGCCTTCGTCGCTGAATGCGATATTGTATGCGGTCGCAGGGGCTTCATCAGCAACGTCGGTCGTGTACAAATAGTAAGAGGATACCGCGCTGCCCGGGATGATGTTCTGGTAGTCAAGCGTCTCGCATTCGATACTGATAAGGATATCCTGGTCTCCGGCAGATGTCGGTGTACAGCCGATAAGATCGACTTCATATGTCGAATATCCCGGACCGCCATTGACCGGGCCGGTAGAAGCAACCTGCGATGCAAACCCGGGCCACTCGGCCTTAACGGTGTGTAGATCAGCATCGAACCAGTCATAGACATCAATGCTCAGGTGCAAGTCACCACCGGCGCCTTCCACCGGATCGAAGTAGAGGGAATTATCTGACTCCGAGATTGCTATCCTGTATGTTTCCGGCTGATTCGCCAATTCGGAAAAGTCATCCGGAACCTGGTACGGCGGAGCACCCACCGGGAATTTCCAGTTTGCATCGACAGCATAGTTAAAAACAAGACCGCCACTACTCATCTCGATAGTGTAGTGTCTGACATTCTTCTGCCCGGCGGAGAACATACCGCGATTGCTGATATCGATATCGCTGAGCGGGTCATCCGGATCATCCAAATCGTCGCAGAAGTATTTGTAGGCGTTCACCGTGGCGGTGAAACCGGCTATATCGTAAGGCTGTCCAAGCACACCGTCTATATATCCGAAGATCGTACCGATATCGGGGAACTCGTTCGGGTTCCACCAGCGTGTATATCCGTCAGGATTTAACAGGCGTGTGTCACCCATTCCCGGGATGTTGACATCAGGATCGGTGAATCCGTTGAGACTACCGTCCGATATCAGGATACCCTTGACATCGAAACCCGTGAACTGGTTAAGGCCGAGAAAAGGGTGCCTCAGGCCGATATCGGTATCTATGATGTTACCGCTGAATTCTAACGATTCGACGGTTAGATAGACATAGGCCGGTTCGTTGACGAATTTAAGTGCGTTGAGATGTATCGCGCCGGTTCTGAGCTGTATGACATCCAGTGTTTCCGCCGCGGGATCGGCCACGAATTGCCAGAGCCCCCAGTTAGTGTGAGATATGCTGCTTGACGCAGCATCCAAGGGTGAGTTATCACCTGTATCAGGGATTAACGGGGCTTGTGACCCCCCTCCTGAACAGCCATATGCAAACACAATGGCTATAGCCAGAAGCAAATAAAATCTACGCATACTAAACCTCCTGCCCATTTAAGGACAAACTATATGACTTCTATTTAGTTAGATGTTAAAATCCCGCTATTATTACTGATACGCTGATAATCTATTTATAATCTAAGGACAAAATATGTCTAATGCAGCTCCAGAATATTTAGAGTTAGCTGATTCATCGTTAGTTGCAATACGCGCCACTGCAGCCGCCATCAACGGCAGGCACTGCGACCCGTTCGAGCGCTCGAAATTCGACCAGGTCGCGGGGAGGTTCCTGAACAAACTCCCGAAGAGTTACCGGAAAAGAATTCTCTACTTCTTAGCCGGTACGATGGGAGTTGCTAAGGAGTACGCATCTTCCGTCAGCGAAGAAGAAATCCTTCGATGGGCACTGAATCTGTATGGTGAAGAGGGTTCATACGATGGAGTGGTCGTGGGTGCCCCGAATGGAGCGGTTTCGCATTTGGGCGCGTTACTTCGTTTCCCGTTCCTTACGCAGCATTACCTCTTAGCTTTCAAAGGCAGATTCGCCCCCGACGATTCCATGGCTCAATTCGAGGCCGGGGTGGAGGCTTCGCGTGAAATTGTGGCTTCAAATCCGCATCTTGAAGCGATAATCCATTTTGACCCGCTCCATGACAGGTTCCTGATAACAAGGGTGAATTTCATAAGGATTAAGCTGAAACGGTTACCGCAGTCGTATAAAGATTTCATTCGGAAGCGGGTAAAGCCGGGAGGCACGGTGGTGTCCATCGACTGCTCCTATCCCTGGCTTCAGTACCCGGTCAAATCCGAGTGCGGCAGTATCTATTACCAGGTCGGTGGATTGGGCGATGTCACCCCCGAGGAATATCTTGCCGACAGCGAGAGATTGAAGGAATATCGCGGCAGGGAGGGGGGAGACCCTGATCTAAAATGGGGGATCCCGGATATCGAACCGGTCGAGATGCCTGAGAGCGAATGGGGTTCGGTCGGAAATCTCGCCGATGACCTGAAGGAATTCTGTAACGCGAACGGCTACAGGCTCATCGATATCTGCTACCCGCATCCTGAGGACTATTCGCTGCTTGCATTCGAGGCTTACAAGGAATCGATCAGACTGATAGGCGAGCCGGTTGTTTCGACATGCTTCGATTGCTTCACGCATATCGACCCGCGCTTCAACCTCATCACTCATACTCCGTCGGTATGGCTACCGTTCATTTGCCGCGACTCTCTCCGGTTCGCCGAGCGGGTTGCGAAAGGGCTTCCGAAGGAAAACGACATCTACCAAAGCCTTCACCCGTCATTCTGCGACCCTGTTGATTTAACGCCGCTAAGCGAATGGCGGGAACTTTTCTCGAAGTTCAAATCATACACGCTTCTCGGAGTTGATCCTGACAAGTATCCCGCCGACCTGACGACCTATGTTGATTTCAGCCGCCATACCAGGCGTGCAGCCGATAAAAAGAAACACCGATACGCCCTGGCAATCGATGCCGATATGTTGAGCAGGATTCTCCAAAAAAAACCGGAATTCCGGGTGAGTGAAAAATCAGACCCGATTTGCCCTTGATTCCGTCACGGATTTCCATTAAAGCTGGAAAATATGATGGGGAGTAATAATGCGGGGTTCCGGTTATTGATGCCGGGAATTGGTTCGCGTATTTGCAAGTGACCTTGTATTGATGAACAGCCGAGAAGAAAATTCGCCCGAACAGACCGCCAAGTTGAAAGACGAGATCGAACGTCTTCGGTCGGTCATCGACCAGACCTGGTCCTACCAGGCATGCGACGATCTTGCCCAACTTTTCGACGCTTTCGTTAAGACCATTTCAGGACTCTTCCCCGAATGCCGCCCCACATTTTTTCTCGTTGATCAACTGAACAAATGCATCTATCCATATCAGGATGAGTATGCGCTCGCGCAAGGACGAGGCATCCTGTGGGGTGAAGGGATACACGGATGGGTGGCGGCGAATGTCGAGCCGTTGTTGTTGTCGGATTTGTCCGATGATGAACGTTTCCTGCCTGACATCGAAACCCCTGAGGGGATCGACCCGAGGACCGCGGTTGTCGTGCCCATTATGTACGACCGTGACCTGCTCGGCGTCGTGGCGCTGTTCGGCCCTCTTGATCGCGAACCGTTCGATGAGTACGAGCTTGAGCAGCTTATCAGCCTGGCGCATTCATTCGGCATATCGTGGCACAATCTTGACGGCTACCTGAAATCCCAACGTTCCCTGCAGAAGATATTGAAGGCGTTGATTACCGCGATCGACGCGCGCATCGCTTTCTATGTGGGCCATTCGCAGAGGGTCGCGAGTTACTGCCACGTCGTTGCCGAACGTCTCGGTCTCGATGCAGCCATCAGGGAGCAAGCTTCCATGGCGGGTCTGCTGCACGATGTCGGCATGCTGCTGGTGCCGAATGAGGTGCTCTCGAAAAAGGATAAGCTGTCGGTATCCGATTTCAAGGAGATACGTAAACACCCCCGCTACAGTTTCGAGATTTTGAAACGCATCCCTGAAGTGGAAAATTTCCTTCTCGCGATCAAGCATCATCACGAATGGTATTCGGGTGACGGATACCCCGACAAAATCCAGGGCGATAACATCCCGCTCTTATCAAGGATTATCAATGTTTGCGACGCATTCGACGCTATGACCAGCGACCGGCCGTATAGAGGGGCGCGTACCGACGAAGAGGCAATCGAAGAACTCGTGCGGATGCGGGGTAAGCAATTCGATCCGTGGATTGTTGATGCATTCCAGAAGGCGTACGACGACGGACGAATCATCAGCCAGGATGTACTCAAGGCGGTCGATCCCTACCGCACCAAAGTCATTTAAGTCCAATTCCGCCAAACGAATATTTATAACAATATGGTACCGCACCTTTCAAGGTGCCACGGATAAGCGAGTCTTCGAGCTTACCCGTGTCTTTTCACCTCCACCAATACGTCTGGGTGTCACTGACAAAGGAGTCTTCGAAGTTTGTCAGTGCTTCAAAAAGATGTCCACTCCCTCACGGTCGTGGTTCGGATGATAAAAAGTAACCCACAAATCACATTTAGTGGGTTACAATAAATATTTTACATGAAGTCCGACCGGGTGTTATTCATTGCGATAGAATGGCAGGTGTTTCGGTAACTTGTTGCCGAAACAATCCCGACCGGTTTCGGGAATAAATTCCCGAAACACCGGACAGAGTATTTTGCATAGGAGTTTTTCATTGCCGATAGAATGGGTCTTCTTCGATATGGGCGGGGTGCTGGTTGATGATCAGCGAACGATGCTGCTTCTCTACCGCCGCCTTTTCGAACACTGCAATGGACATGACGGCATCAATTCACCTGGTGACCTGCTGTCAATGAGGGAAGAACTGCTGGCGAAGGGAGACGGGCGTCACTGGGTTACCGCGATACGCCGGTTGGTCGGTGAGGATGACTGGTTTGAATATTACAGGGAAATGATGAATGAGCTTCGTGAAAGATATATTGAATTAAACCGGCCCATCCCCGGCATTGGCAATGTGCTTGCCTGGACATCCGAAAAATTCAAGATCGCCCTCGCCGCGAACCAGTTCACCGATTGCCGCCGCGTTCTCGAATTGGCGGGATGGTTGGAATATTTCAAAGTTTTCGGTATTTCCGAGGAAATTGGACATAAGAAACCTGAACCGGAATTTTTTGCATGGATACTCGATGCCGTGGATGCAAAACCTGGAAATTGCATCATGATCGGTGACAGGATCGACAATGACATCGCTCCCGCGAAAAGACTCGGCCTGCGCACTATCTGGTTCCCGATAAAACAAGGATACGAGCATCTCGAACCTGACGATGAATTCACGCGCGCATACATTGAGAGCCACAAACGTGCGTCGCTTTTCAGCATTGTCCCGAAGGACGAATCCCAGGAACCCGACTTCACCGCCCACTCGCCGGATGAGTTGATCGAAGGAATTGAACGAATTGCAGGATTATAGTTTAAGCTTGAGTTGATAAAGTATTATGGGAAGGGTGAGTATGGATTTAATAAAATTCATTGAAAAGAAAAAATCCGGCAATTCGCATGAAGCTGATGAAATCACTGAATTCATCAGCTTGCTAACCGCCGGGAATATCCCCGACTACCAGGTCGCCGCATGGTTGATGGCGGTGAATTTCAACGGTCTCGACCCGGATGAAACCCTCGCCCTTACGAAGGCGATTGTTGACAGCGGTGAAACGGCATCCTACGACGGACTTCCGGGACCGGTGGTCGATAAACATTCGACCGGCGGGGTGGGTGACAAGGTTACACTGATACTGCTTCCCATCCTCGCGGAGATGGGGATGTTCGTTCCAAAACACTCCGGAAGGGCGCTCGGATTCACCGGTGGCACCATCGACAAATTGGAAAGCATCCCCGGTTTCAACGCTTTCATTCCGGAAGATCGGTTCCGTGAAGTTGTCTGTGATGTCGGCTTTGCAATCGGTGGTCAGAGCAAGGCTGTTTGCCCCGCCGACGGCATTCTCTATGCCCTGAGGGATGCAACGTCCACGGTAAACGAGACCGGTTTAATTGCCGCAAGTATTATCTCCAAGAAAGTCGCAGGCGGGGCTGAGCATATTGTCATCGATGTGAAAGTCGGACGCGGCGCGTTCATGCCGGATGAAGCATCAGCGCGTGAGCTTGCCGACATGTTGGTGTATGTCGGCTCCGCGCTTGGACGCAATGTCCGGTGCATCCTCACACGTATGGACCAACCCCTGGGGCGTTCTGTTGGAAATTCGCTTGAATTGTACGAAACCGTGGAAGCACTTCGTGGAGACGGCTCGAAGGATGTGATGGATATCTGCAAAGCCGCAGCCTCGGGACTTGCATCCATGTCGGGCAAACACAGCGGAAAAACGGCGATCGCTGAATTCAACAGGGCAATATCGTCCGGCAATGCCCTCAAGCGTTTTGCATCATTCGTATCAGCCCAGGGTGGTGCGATTGATTGGATAGATTCGGACGCCAGGCTGCCTGAAGCGAATAGTATCGTCAATGTGAAATATTCAGGACCCGATGCATATGTAGGTTCAATCGATGCCATGACCATCGGGGAAGCAGTACGGCGTATGGGCGGCGGGAGGTTACGGAAGGATGATGCAATCGATCATTCGGTTGGCGTCGTGCTGCGGGCTAAGATCGGCGACCCTGTTAGCGACGGCGCAATAATCGCGGAATTGCATCTGAACGATAGATCGACCGTCGATGAGTGGACGGAAAAGATACTCTCGGCATATACATTTAGCGGCAACTCCCCCATTCCGAAAGATATGGTCATCGGGAAAATCCCCGGATAACAATCAGGTGAAATTCAGGATAGTCCGCATAGGCATTTGCGATATTACTGTCCTGATGGCACGGTCTGTGAGTCTTCGAGCTGACCGTGGTCGTAGCGTGCGTAATTCCTGAATAATCCACGGTCAGTCCTCGAAGACTCGGACAGACCGTGCCATCAAGAACGAATGTATTATGCAACACTGGGGTTAAGTGTGCGGCCCCCAGCTTATGAAAAAAGATTTGCCAAGTGGGATTGGTATGAGGGTTCTGTATCGAATGCGCATAAAAATGCCCCCGTTCGGGGGCATTGGTTTAAACTGGTTATCAAAGCGTTAATAGCGCTCAAAAATCAATAATACTCAAACACCGTTGTTTCGATGACGCCCAGATTATCGCTCCAGACATGTATCTCGAACGTTTCCATATCAACATCCATGTAGAGCGGCGTGCCTGCATAGGTAATGGTATTAGCCAGCAATGTTGAAGTGTTCGTCAGTGGATCAAACTCCAGAATTCCCACGACAAACTGGTTACCCAGGGTGACGTCGAGCAGCACCGCTATCCAGTTATTTTTCGCATATGCCCCGCCATCCCATACGCCGTTCAGATACGCGGGCAGACATTCGATGTCCACCGGGACGATACCGGGAACCGGGATCATCGAGGTCAGGATCGTGCTGCGATAGATGGACGGCAGGTAAACGAAATATGTCTCGAATATTTCGATGCCGTCATCGTCAAGGATATACGCGAGGTTGGAGTTCGGACCCAATCCCGCGGGCGTGTCGTCAATGGCAAAGGCCCGTACGGTATTCTCATCCACCAATCCCGGTCCGACACCACGCGGTACCGTGGTTCGTATCGCCGGATTCGGGCTGATACTGTTGTCGTATGGTGCCCATATGCTTAATAAACTCACATCCGCCGGGGCTATCCCGGTTGACGCGGATGATTCATAAGCATACAGGACATACATCGGGTCACCGTATTTGTTCCCCCAACCGGAGCTGCAGTCGATGGCCCTCTCCTGGTAATCGCTGGGATCTCCGGGGATATCAGGGACCGAATACCATGACCAGTTATATAACCCTTCCTTGGAGAAGAAGTTGGCCAGCGTCATGTTGTAATTATCCAGGGCGGGTTGAAGGTCCTGGTTCCATGAATTCGTGATTACGCACATCACCCCTGATTCATTGATGACATCCAGGCGTGAACTTGGCGTGATCCACGATGGTGAACTGCCGGGGTAACCGGAGAGAATTTCCGCCGACGTATAATCGAAGTCGTAGCGCCAGAATTCCTCGGTGGAGTCTTTCTTGAAGTAAGCACGTGTATCGCCCGGTGAACTGCTGTACAGCGGGTGAGCTACACCGAAGTCCTGGATTCCGTCCGGGATGATCGGGACAATCGGGATGTTGTGGAATGCGAGGTCCCGTGGTCGCCAGCCGGGTGCTACATCGGCAACCGGAAGGTTAACAATGTTGAAAGCCCGAAGGTCCAATTGGCTAACCGTCAGATCCTGGTCAACGGCGCAGACGAGTACGTCAACCCCGGTTGCTGTCGGGGCGTTCATATTCAGGTTGTTGAGAACGACGGAATAAGTTTTGCTGATCGGCGTGGTGAGACCCGTATCCGTCATAGTAGCTATCCCCGGGAACAGGTCTGGTGCTTCTGCGAATACCGAGTCGATCGTGCCGGGTCCCTGCCAGTCGAAAACTTCGATCTCAAGGGTCGCCGAGCCCCCGGTGCGTGTAAGTGTGTTGGCGACAATATTCGGGCTAAGCTGGAAAGCCTCGAGAGAGTTGGCCGTGATCGGGAAGTCGTCCGGAATAACCGCCGGTGGATATGTGTCGGGCGGTTCCCAGGATGCATCGACCGAGTAACCGAATGTGAACGCTCCCGGAGGGAGGTCTATATCGTATGTGCGTGTGTCTTCTTCCCCCACTTCGAACATCCGGCGGTTCGGGTCGGTCCAGAAAGCCCTGAACGGATGCAGGTTCCCATGAGGTGTGGGCACCGAGGGCGCGACCATTTTTCCCTTCTCCCAAAACCCTTCGTCTTCGGCGTTGAAGTGCGTGGTCCATCCGTCCGCGTTAAGGAGACGCGCACTCGCGGTGATCTGCGTGGTTCCATCAGGCATGAAAGTATTCGGGAACAGCTTCTCAGCATTGAAGATGGCTGTTCCGCGAATATCGAATCCGGTAAGATCGGTGTACGGCAATCCAGGCGGGTGCTTGAGCAAGATATCAACAAGGAGTGTCCCGTGACCTGAGGCGCTGATGTTTGTTATCGACAAACAATCATCGCAGAACTGGTACTCAAGGAATGGCTGCACGTTGATGTGGAAATCTGCCGCGCGGAGCGGCTCCACTTCGATGGCAGTATGATCCTCGTTGACATGGAGCATATACATACCCCAGGACACGCGATTGCCGTCCCACAGACTGGGTGGCCTGTCCGCAAGACCCGGTACATCTGTACCGTCAACAGGTGGGACAAGGGGACTTCCACCTCCGGAACAGCCGACCGCGAATACGAGCAGGAGGCTAAACATTAAGATACAGGTCGATAGACCCTTCGACATAACTAAACCTCCATGCAAAAAATAAAACCATAAATAGGATCTGAATATAAATTAAATCCAAAAAAACAA
>CBDVBS010000036.1:0-14276 GCA_965372275.1 uncultured bacterium
GTATGAATTATATAAAGCATTGGAAAAGGTTGCAATCATCATATCGTTCAATCCTTGGGAAATCACGCAAACGCGCAAACTGAGGCTTATAAAGAATTAACCATGTATATGGTTCGCTGTCAAGTTGTCATCGCCCGAAAGACAAGGACTTTCCATTTTCAACAATAGTTATGACGCTCAAACTTCCCCGGAGGTTTGAAAATCCATGGATGAATCCGGCTATTTCTCCATCTTCTGGGCAAAAAAACCCCGCAAAGGCGGGGTGGTTTCTATCAATTTGTGAGTTCGGTTTACAAATGAGCCGAGGCAACATAAGCAATCCTGAATTTGTCAAGCTGGAAGGCAAACCAGTCGCCACTCTTATCCCGGCCGACGATACGCTCTATCGTGATCTCCAGCGTGTCACCGGGACGAGCGACGGGCGGACTGATGGGCAATCCTCCCATCCATAGTTCATCGAGGGAGTGATATAGCCTGTACTCAACGGTCCTGCCATCCTCGGATATGTCGAAGTAACCGTTTGCCTGCATATCAAGGTTGTTCAACCTCACGGAACCCTGACAGTCAAAGGAGTAATCACAGTCGAGGTTCACTACGTTAATACGAATGTCGAGGAATTGAAGGAACGTTACAGGATCGACTTCCCCGTTAAGTATGAAGGTGAAATTGTCAACCAGCTCAAGCGGGATGTTAATTGTCTCCCCGGCATTTATGGCTGTTGCCCCAATGCGAAACTCCTTTACGATCGGGTCGGAACCGTTGAAATCATATGGATCGATTCCACTCCCATTCCCACAGGCCAACATGCCCAGACATAACAGGATAGAGAGGAGGATTAACGAGATTAGTGCCTTTCTCATGCGGCATTTCCCTCCAAATCAAAATTAATACCGTTTAATTACTATCTACAAATTATAACCGTTTTTGCCATATCGGCAAGTCGTAATTCAAATTATCCACCGGCAATTCTCGGAGCGTACAAGGTAAGTTTCTCTACAAGGGCTCCGATACTGGACTCATAGAACATCATAAGGAACTTCGGAGCGATACCCAGAAGCAGCATTAGGATCACCAGGGGTACCAGTGTGATGATTTCCCGGTGATCCATATCTTTCAACCATGCCCACTTTTCATTGAGCGGTCCGAGGAATATGCGCTGGTACATCCAGAGCATATAAGCCGCGGTTATAAGTATTCCGACCGCTGATATACAGACCAGCACCTTCATCAGGTCGAGGCCGTTCTGCAAAATCCACGACGACTGGAACGCCCCGTACAATGTCATGAACTCACCCCAGAACCCGCACAGGCCGGGTAGCCCGAGGTTTGCCATGGTGGCAATGCCGGTTATCAATGCGTAGAAACGCATGTTTTTCGCAATACCGCCAAAGATATCTATCTCCCTTGTATGGGCCCTGTCATAGAGTACACCTACGATAAGGAACAAAGCAGCCGAGATGATACCGTGGCTGATTATCTGGAATTGAGCCCCGGAGTAGCCGATCTGGTTCATGGAAGCGAAGCCTAATATAACGAAGCCCATGTGTCCCACGGATGAGTAGGCCACGAGCTTCTTAAGGTCACTTTGGGCCAACGCCACCATTGCTCCATACACGATATTTATCGCCGCCAATATTCCTAAGAACGGGATGAAATAGTGCGAAGCTTCCGGGAGTGTCGGGAAGTTGAACCGCAGGAATCCGTAAGTTCCCATCTTCAGGAGTATTCCGGCTAAGATCACCGATACAGCGGTAGGCGCCTCGACGTGTGCGTCGGGAAGCCACGTATGGAACGGGAATATTGGCACTTTGATCGCGAACCCGAGGAACATCGCCAACCATACGATCTTCTGGGCTTCCAGCGACAGCATATCGGGAGCGATTCGCTGCATGTCGAGAATGTCCCAGGTGCCGACGAAGTCGGGACCGCTTGCCGCCGCCACGGAGAAGTAGAGATACAGTATTCCGAGCAGCAGGAATATGGAGCCGAACAGCGTGTACAGGAAGAACTTGATGGCCGCGTATTCCCGCCTCGGGCCTCCCCATATTCCTATGAGGAAGTACATCGGAACAAGCATCATCTCCCAGAACAGGTAGAAGAGTATATAGTTCAGGGCTACGAACGTTCCAAGCATACCTATTTCAAGCAGCAGGAACCACGAGAAGTATTCCTTGACCCTGTTCTTAATACCCCACGAGGCGATTATCCCGATGGTGCTCAGCAGGGTTGTGAGGACAAGCAGCGGGAAGCTGATGCCGTCCACGCCCACCTTGTAGTCCATCTTCATGAGCGCGGGTTCCTGCTCGCTGGGGGTCTTGGCCAGGCTGTCTGTAATGGTGACCCAGGGGCGGTTCTCCAAAAACTGCATCTCGGGGGTTGTGATGTCGTATGATGCGAACATCATTATCGTGAGAAGCAGTGTTAGAGCCGTATAGACGAGGGAGTTGATCTTGATGAAGGAGTGGTTCCCTCTGGGTATTACAATGTTAAGGAAAATGGCCACGAACGGCAGGAACACTATCTTGGTGAGCACGTATTCCGATGCCTTGGTGATACCGAAGCAGTACAGGATAGCGATTATGGTAACAATCGCGAAAACGAGATAGGCCATTGAGTCCATACTCGTCGGGACATACTTCTGCCCGTCTTTCGGTATCCCGTCGTCAATCGTCATTGTGTGAGAAGATTCATCCATATGACAGTCCTAAATGAGCTTTTTATCAACCTATCTTTGCCCGTCAACCGGAAGGGCGAATTTACTTAATTTATTTAATAAATGCAAATAGCAGCACGAACACAACAAATATAACCGTCGCGAACATGGCGTTCTGTATGTAACCGGACTGCAGCGGCCTGATCAGCTTGCTTGCGCTGTCAACGAGCCAGCCGAGAAGATTGACCGCGCCGTCAACGATGTAGAGGTCGATGCGGCCCTTGAGCCATGCAAGTCTTTCAGTGATCAAGCCCGCGCCATTCACAACGCCGTCGACTATGTAAGTGTCGAAGATGCGCGTCAACTTGCACAGGAACAGCACGCCGACAACAACGCCGTCATTGTATACCTCATCGAAGTAATACTTGGAGCTGACCGCCTTGTAGAACCCGGGATAACGTTTCTTCAATCTCTCCTTGAACGGGTTGCCCCAGTTGAGCAGTTTAAGCCCGGCATAGACACCCGCAGCAGCTACGCCGAGAGAGAATAACATCAAAACAGCGGTCATCCATGTAAACTCATGGTGGCTGTGCCCGAAGTGTACATACGTGCCGAGTATGTTGATCTTTGAGCTGAAGGGCATACCGAGCAGGCCGAAAAGCGTCGCGAACACCGCCAAGATGCCCAGCGGGATAAGCATGCTCGGTGGAGATTCGTGTACGTGATTCTTGCCACGGTATTTGCCTAAGAAGGTCATACTGATAAGCCGGAACATATAGAACGCCGTCAGGAATGCACCACCGATCCCAAGTGCAAACACGATAAACATCCATGGCTTTCCGTCCAAAGCTCCAAAGAATGCAGCCCCGAGGATCTCGTCCTTCGACCAGAATCCGGCGAACGGGAAAATACCGCACAGCGCGAGCGTGCCGGCCATGAATGTGATGTAAGTCCATTTCATCTTCTTGGCCAAACCGCCCATCTCCCTCATGTCCTGAGACCCGCAACCGTGAATCACCGAACCGGAACCGAGGAAGAGCAGGGCCTTGAAGTAGGCATGTGCGGTCAGGTGGAAGATACCGGCGGTGAGACTTCCCACGCCAAGGCCGATCATCATGTAGCCTAACTGGGATATTGTTGAATAAGCTAAGACTCTCTTGATGTCATACAGGACGAGGCCGACCGTCGCCGCACCGAAAGCCGTGATGGCCCCGATGATCGCGACGTAATGTAATATATCGGCTTCGGTGAACAGGAAGTAGAACCTGCCAACCAGGTAGACACCGGCGGCGACCATCGTGGCGGCGTGGATCAGGGCGCTGACGGGGGTCGGGCCTTCCATCGCGTCGGGCAGCCATACATGCAACGGCACCTGGGCGCTCTTGCCTACCGCCCCACAAAACAGCAACAGCGCGGCTAAACCGAGAAGCCATTTGAAACCTTTGCCTTCCCAATCGTACTCGTAAACCAGTTCCTTGATCGAAACAGGCCGGGTGGAGAATTTATCGGCTTCGTTCTGAATCTCACGTTTCAGGATCGAGTAACGCTTGTAGGTTAGCGGGTAGCCCGCCGTGGCAGCCTTGGCAAAGTTATCGAACTTCTTACCATGGTTGCTGAACGCCCCGGCATAGGTTGCATCGGGAACCGTCTCATCATCACCATTGATATACCTGGCGGCCCAGTTGTTGCATCTGTCGCGTATGATCCCGGCCTCTGGGCCTGAGATGAAGGCGAATTCTTTGATCAATGCGCCGAACTTCTGTGGTGTATCCGGAGCGCGATCCAGGGAGATACTCTTCAGGTAATACTTGTTCGCGGCTATGCGCATCGGATTGTATGTTTTATCCTGGGGAGGTGTATCCTTTTCACCGAGTCTCTCTTCACTGCTGATCTTGTTCTGTAAGTCCTCGGTAAGCGCGATCTTCATATTGGACCGCATTGCATGAGGTTTCAGGCTCTTCATCTCATCGAGGAATTCCGCCCAGGCTATGCGCACCTCTCCGTCGGTCATCCCCTTGAACGGTTTCCATCCATGCAATTGCACTAAATACCGGTTATCTGTCTTAAGCTTGTCGCAGTACTCGCCCCATGTTTTCTTCCCCAGTTCAGCCGTGACGATCTGTCCCTCGCTGTTACGGTAGTTCTTCGCTGGATCGATGAGGACGCTGAGGATGATGGCGTAGTACTCGTCCACGAAGTCGTCTTTATACATACTCCCGGGATCCATCGAGGATGTACTCGGTACGAAATCTTCTCTTCCTATATACTGTTTCAGGAGATCCACGCGGAGCTTCTCGCCTTCAGTGAGGACATGGCCGATATGTGTAAAGAACAGCTCGACCGGTTTATGGAGTTCCATATATTCAAGCATCATCTCAAGATGCTTGGCTTTGAGTGTATGGATCTCAACTTCCTCTTCCGGTGTAAGATGACCTTGTTCACCCTTAGCTTCCAATTCATCAAGTTCGGCCGATTTAAGCCTGATCGCTTCATAGTTCGGGTCGGTAAACTGGAAGGAGATGTTCCCGAGATCATACTTCTCGGTCGAAATCACCGACTCCTGCCCCGGTTGGGGCGGCTGATCCGGGACGCGGTTAACGCCTGCCTTGAGAACGAGCGCGCCAAGGAGGAGGACGCCTAAGAGCATGCCGATATCACCTAACTTGGTGACAAGGAATGCCTTCTTCTGGGCGTCGGCGGCGGAATGCTTCTGGTAGAAGAAACCGATAAGCAGGTATGAACAAAGTCCCATCAGCTCCCAGCCGATGAAGAAGCTCAACAGGTTATCGCTGAGCACCATCGCGATCATCGAAAAGACGAAGAGACTGTGGAACGCGAAATAACGACCGTAATTGGGATCACCCTGCATATAACCGGTTGAGTAAATCTGGATCAGACAGGCTACAACGGTGACCATGAATACCGTGAATACGGAAATACCGTCAAGGGCAATACCCATGTGGATCTTGAGATTACCGATGGCTAAGAACTCGAAAGCCCAGGGACGTACGAAGTTATGCACATCGGCGTATCCGCCGGTGACCAACTTGATGAAGATTAACGTCGATATTAAAGCGCCGGCGCCGATTGCCACGATGGAGATATAGGCGCCGAGCTTCATGAAGGTTTTACGATGAAGGCAAAGCCCTATGACAATAACGAAGAACGCCAGCCCGGGCAGCGCGGGTATCAGGAAAGCGTAGCTCTCTGGATGTCGAAAAATATCCATCTTGTTTCCAAATCCACTTCGATGCCATCCATAATCAGGATGGTTGAGTAGTGCTTGATGAAATCTCTATTTCAAATACCAGGTCGTCTTCACGGTTACCATTTCAACAGGTTGATGGCTTCGGTGTTGACGGACTTGTAATGCCTGTACATGGCGATTATCAAGGCAATGCCAATGGCGACTTCCGCCGCGGCAATCGTGATCGTGAATATCGTGAATATCTGCCCCACCGGCGATGCGATCTCCGATGCCCTGCTGAATGCCTGCAGGGTCATCGTGATACCCCACCGCTGATTGAAGGCGATAAGGTTAATGTTGCTGGCGTTGAACATCAACTCCAGGCCCATCAGGATACCTATCGCGTTACGTCTTGTCAGGACGGTAAAAAGGCCGATGCAAAACAACAGCGACGAAAGTATCAGGTAGTACCAGATCGGAACCGGTACCGCGGTGTAAGTCACATCGTGCATTTACTCACCTCGACCGCGACCCCTCCGCGGCCTGCAACAGATACGATTCATCTCATCCCCGTCAATCCTTCCGAGCTATTATTAAACTACCGATCATTGCGACCGTTAGAACTATCGAGACAATCCAGAAAGCCAATGTGTAGGTTGACATAAGCGACTTGCCGATGAGGGCAATATTCGGCATCTGAACAGCCATATCCTCGACGCCGACCTGGATAGACCACTTCTCGCCGGTGGAGATAACCTGCCCGTCCTGTAGTGTGATGGGGCGTACGAAGGCAACGATCATCGCGATTGCCAGCACCCAGGTGCCCAGTATCACGAATGGCGCCTGGCGGTTGTGTGACTTTATCTCATGTCCCGTGATGTTCTGCGTGAACATTATAGCGAAGAGCATCAGGATGGTAATCGCCCCGGCGTATATCAGGATTTGAACCGTGGCTATGAACTCGGCATTCTGCAGGATGAAGATACCCGCCACGCCCAAGAATGTCAGGCAAAGGAACAACGCTGCATGAACGAGGTTCCTGCGGGTGGCCACACTCCACGCGCAGAACAGGATAAATATGGATAGCGCGTAGAAGATAAGGTATGGCAAAAACTTCCCGAACATCTCATCGCCGTAGTGATACAGCAACATGATCACGGGGGTTGCCAGGGCCACCAATGCCGCCATTATGGCGAGATAGAAGCACCAGCAGCTCAGCCGCGGGATTGCTTTCTTGGTGAGCTGCCACACTATGGCAAGGATGACCATCGTGAGCAGCATCGAGTAGATAAACGGCACGAATTGTTCTGCTGGTTGACTCATATTCTTATCCGGTGCCCGATATGGTTGGAACCGTTATTCTCCGGTATTCCCCCCTCGGGCCCTTCCGATTTTTAACTCCCCTCCGGTTTCTCTTCGTCAGCCGGGGGCTTTTTAATCTCGACATCAGTTTTGATGTCTTGCGGTTCAGATGTCTTTATATCTTCAGGCTTCGCATCGGGCTTAGCCTCAGTACTCGGTTTAGGCGCGGGTTTCTTCTTCGCTGCTTTCTTGGCCTGCATCGCCGCCCATTCTTCATCGTTCGCTTCGCGTTCGATCCCATGGCGGTCGAAATAGAGCCCGTCCCGCGAGTACGTCGAATACGCCGCTTCGCCGCCGGACAGCACTATACAATCCGCGGGGCATGCTTCCTGGCAGAGTCCGCAGAAGAGGCACATGGTCAGATCGATCTTGTAATCCTCGAGCGAACGCTTCTTGTTCTCGTCAGTCTTTATTACAACCTCGATGCACCCGTTGGGACATGCGCGCTCGCACATCTTGCAGAGGATACATATGTCTTTCTTGGTGCCCGGCTCCTGCAGAAGGCTGTGTTTCCCGCGAAAAATGGGAGCCCAGATGATCTCCTGGTCGGGATACTGGAGCGTAACCTTCTTGTTGAAGAACTCGATCAGGGTTGTACGCAGTCCAGCTCTCAAACCCCAGAGGGGAAGGAGCAGTTTATTGAGCTCGGCTATGAAATTATCGTCTGTACGTCTTTCCATTCTCTATTCCATATCCCCCTCTAATGATCGTCCTCGGATTCATCGTCCTTATATCCCGGGACATCTCTTTTTGTTTCGCTTCCCTTCAGCCACTTACCGAATTTGAATCCCTTGTGAGTATACTCATAGTCGTCCACGGGCTTGGCGAGTTCCTTGCGCATTGACGGAACATCCTCATCGTGCGGTGGACTCCATGCAATCTTGTAGCGGCTCTTTATCTCCTTATAGTGTCCCCTTATATCGGTGAGGATCAGGAGAATGATGGCTATGAGCAGCGGTACAGTGAAGATATAATTCGGATAACTGAATATTGCGAACAGATAATTATCCCTGATTATCCACTGGTTATGCACCCAGGTGGTCCAGTTCCAATCGCTGAACTGTATGGCTGCCGTGAACAGCAGGTTGATCAGTGCCAGGGGGATGAGAACCTTCCATGCGAATTCCATAAGGTGGTCGACCCTGAGTCGCGGGAATGTTGACCTGATCCATATCAGTACCGCGACAAATATCCACGATTTCAGGAAGAACCACATCAGGCCGGCTGTGAACCGTCCGAATATGGCAACCGACCAGTCATCGAGGAATCCGGGGCCGTACCAGCCGCCGAAGAAGATGATCGAGGCAAGGGCGGCTACAACGAACATATTGGCATATTCCGCCAAGAAGAAGAATCCGAATTTCAAACCGGTATATTCAGTATGGAAGCCCGATACCAATTCGCTTTCCGCTTCGGGAAGGTCGAACGGACACCGGTTGACTTCCGCTATCGAGCATGTGAAGAAGATGAGGAAGCCGAGGAACTGCGGTATGACGAACCACAGGCCTTTCTGGGCCTCGACGAGGCCGACCATCGAAGTCGTGCCGGCTATTAACACCACGCCCAACAGGCTCAGCCCCATCGGGACTTCGTAGCTTATCATCTGGGCCGCTGAGCGCATCGCGCCGAAGAGCGACCACTTGTTGTTCGAGCCCCAGCCGGCCATAAATATGATAATTACGCCTAAACTTGTTATCGCGACAATGAAGAGGATGCCGATATTGATATCACGTGGTATCAGGTAGAACGCATAGGTCTGGGTGGTCTGCCACCTCGCCATTATCTTCTTGTCGCCGACTTCGAATGTATAAGCGTCTCCGTCGAGTTGCAGAATTTGCTGGGCATTGCCTAACGTCAACAGCAGGTTGCCGTCATCTTTTTCCTCGACGATGAACTGATGGTCGTCCGGGGTGGAGAAATATAACTGGTAATCCTTGAAATTCCTTTGGGAACCATCCGGTAAGGGAAGCTCTTTGGGCTTCACCCACAATTCGTGTTTTGTATCGGGTGTACGTATCGGTAAAGATGATCCCGTGAAATTAAGGTCGTAGTTCAGTTCCGACTCAAGCCGGGGTGGTGGAGGTTTGTCGGGGCCTTCGTATTCATCATACGCACGTTTCATATCAGGCGTGGAGTACACCGTAACTACGCCGATTGATTTGTTCGCGCGCGCGATGTAGTCAAGGCCCAAGGCTAATTGAATATTATTCTCAAGATTAGGTTTTTTCTTAACGGTCGCTTGCCTGTTATTCTTTGCAAATGTCAGATCAAGTATATTGTAACCATACCTGTCTTCGTGAAGCTGCCTGTTGTGGGCGGTATCGGTGGAGATGGAATTGTGATTCATCTCCACATAGCCCTTCGTCAGGGGAAGGACCGAGAAGACGAGCAGCGTTGGCAGGAAAATGAGTAATGGGGCTAAGTTGTAAATCCACTTATCAGCCGCTAACGGAGTGATATCTTCCTTGATGAGGATCTTGAGCATATCGGCGAACGGCTGGAAGATGCCCCATGGCCCCGCGCGGTTCGGGCCCTGGCGTACCTGGAAATAGGCTATCAGTTTTCGTTCGGCAAGGGTGACATAGAGAACGATCAATATCACCATTATGAGTACCACTACGAAAACGATCACCTGCCATAGCAGGCTCCACAACCAGAAGAAGCTGGTGTTGGCGACATACTGCCGCCACTGGAACGAGCGATGGATGATCAACTGGAGCAGCGGGTCCAACCAGATGAGGGCTGCGAGAATAACTAAGCCCACGATGAAGGCTGCGATCTTCCAACCGGTAGACCATACTTGTTTCGGGGGACGTTTCAGGTCATTGAGCGGCGCGAATTTCATCTACCTGTCCACCCCCCCGAGCACGATATCGATACTCCCGAGGCTCGCGACAAGGTCAGCTATCAGGTAGCCCTGGGCCATGTAGTCCAATATCGTAAGGTTGATGAATGATGGTTCTCTAACATGTATCCTGTATGGTTTGTTTGACCCGTCGGAAATGACATAAACACCCAGTTCGCCCTTCGCGCTTTCCATGGCGAAATATACTTCCCCGGCGGGTGGCTTGATATTCTTCGGTACCTTGCCCATGTGGGCGCCGGGCTCCGGATTAGCCTTCAGCCACTCGAGGGTCTGTTCCACGAGTCTTGCCGACTGGAACATCTCGTCCATACGCACGTGGAAGCGTCCGAGGTTGTCGCAGAGGTCGGAGAGACATACATCGAAGTCCAGCTCCGGATATACTGAATATGGCTCATTCTTCCGGAGGTCCCAGTTGATATTGCTGCCACGAAGCATCGGGCCGCATAACGAGTATGCTATTGCGTCCTCGGCAGGTATTACGCCGATTCCGCGAATCCGCATCAGGAATATCTCGTTGGCCGCGATCAGGTCTTCGTATTCTTTCAGCCTGTAGGGGAATTCCCTGAGGAACGTCTCCAGCTTCTCGATGGCGCGATCGCTCAGATCGTGCATTACGCCGCCGATGCGGATGTAATGATAAGTCAGGCGCGCGCCGCACATCTCCTCAAAGATGTCATTGATCAGCTCTCTCTCACGCATCGCGTACATCAACATGGTTGTTGCGCCAAGGTCAAGGCAGAACGCCGATATCCAGAACAGGTGGCTATGTATACGCTGGAGCTCCATTGACAGCACGCGAAGGTATTCCGCGCGCTTCGGAACTTCCAGCTCCATCAATTTCTCGATGCCGCCGACCAACGCGTAGTTGTTGTGGATCGACATCAGGTAGTCCCACCTGTCGGTGTACGGTATGTTCTGCGGGTAGGTGATATTCTCGGCGATCTTCTCGTAGCAGCGATGAAGATAGCCGAAATGGATCTGCGCCTTCTTGACTACTTCGCCGTCCATCCGCAGGACTATCCTGAGCACCCCGTGAGTGCTCGGATGCTGGGGTCCCATGTTTATAGTGAACTCTTCGGTTTCGAAGTTCTGGTCCCCGGACATACGTTCTTCAGCTTTTTCTATAGAGAATGGCATTTTTTTTCTTCCAGACTCCGTTCCCCTTAATTCTTACCTTCCTGCTCAGCTTTTGCTTCTTCTTCGAGTTTACGACGGAATTCATCGGGCAGATAAGCGTCCATCGCCAAGGCATCCTCGAGCTTGCCGTGCATCGGGTAATCCTTCCTCAACGGATGGTTGATGAACTTGTCATCAAGCAGAATACGCCTTAGATCGTGATGCCCGTCGAACCTGATTCCCACCAGGTCATACACTTCGCGTTCCTGGAATTCCCCGCCCGGCCACAATGGGGTCAGGCTGGGTACCGCCGCGACATCCTTCGTGCAACGCACATGCAGGCAAAGTCGGGTTCCGGTCGTGATGTTCGCGAAGTTGTAAGCAACTTCTAAACAATCCTCACGTTCGATTCCCGTTACGCTTCGCATGTAATTCATCCTCGAATAAGGATTACTCAGCAGCGCTTCGGCTACCTGGAATGCCATCGACGCGTCACAGATAAGCGACGGCTCATCCTTGATGAAATCGTCGCGTCGCTCAAGCGTGGGAAAAGCATCCGTCATGAAATCGAGCACCTGTTCGGTGATCATATCCCAGGGAGACTCCTCGTCCCGTGCTTCGCCAGCCTCGGCGGGTTCTTCCATTTCGTTTTTCTCTTCGTCAGTCACTTTTCAATCAACTCTAATTTTTTTTCAGCCTGTCAATATAGCAATACGTAAATAGCAGTGTGTGTAACCCACGAATCCCATTTCGTGGGTTATCCTTGATCAACCTGTCTCGTGATAACGCGTCACTTTCGGATCACCGACTCGGCCTATCGACTCCTTTTCGAAGAGCCGGTGAATTTTCATGCAGCCATCCGTAAGCGCTTCGGGCCTTGGCGGACATCCCGGAACATATACATCAACCGGGATGATAAGGTCAACGCCCTTCACGATATTGTAGCCATCGACATACGGTCCGCCGCTGATCGCGCAGCTTCCCATCGCAAGGACTTTCTTGTGATGCGGCATCTGGTCGTAAAGGAGTTTCAGCCTTGAAGCCATCTTGTGGTTCACCGTGCCGGCGACGATCATCAGGTCGGCCTGCCTGGGAGTGGCACGGAATACCTCCATGCCGAACCTGGCTAAGTCATAGCGGCAGTTCGTAGTCTGGATCATCTCGATAGCGCAGCAGGCGATACCGAAAGTCAACGGCCAGCAGGAATAGTGCTTGCCGAAATTGAACAGCTTATCGACTGTTGTGAGTAATATTTGTGGAGTGCCCTTAGGCCATTGCCAGTCCATTAATCCCATTTCAAGAATCCTTTCCTCCAGGCGAACACCCATCCGATAACGAGCATTAATATGAAGAATACCATTTCGCCGAATATCGCGAAGCCGAAGTTCTGGGCTTTCCATGCGCCGAACGAATCAAACGCGCCCGGGTTCGCGGCTAAAATTGCAGCGGGTGTATGCACTGTGACATACTCGGGTTTCATCATCTTGAATACCACGGCCCATGGGAAGAAGAAGATGATTTCAACATCGAACAGCAGGAAGAGAATCGCGAAGTAGTAGTAGCGGATGTTGAATTGAATCCACGCGATGCCGACCGGCTGCTCGGCGCACTCGTAGGTCGACTTCTTCGCGGGGTATGGGTCAGTGGGACGTATCGCCCACGCCGCGGCTATACCGATGAAGCCAAAGCATACAGCACCGATGGCGAACGTCAGTACGTAGTTGTAAGTAACATAATCCGGAAGGATGATAGGTTCCATATTAATATACGCGCTACCCTCGGTTTCCACCTTGGGTGCAACTTGTCTTCTCCCTTCCGTCATCCAGACTGACTAAATAGCTGAATAAAACGAAAGAGGATGGGAAAAAAATCACAATCCAATCCTCCTCAATAAGACCGGAACATAATAGCCGGGACTCCAAGCTATGTCAACCGCATTTCCAAGCCGTAATATTAGAGTAATAAGGTGATATGAGATGCGTGCATTCGGTGATGACTGTCGTCAACTCTTTCTCCCCCTCAAAACAATAAATGAACCCTCGCCTGTGCCTTCCCGAACGTCATCCAAGCAATCCATCTCCGCCGGTGACCGGAAGATGGTCTGTACGGCGGTTATATCCCCGAAGCCTGCCTGCTCAATATATTCCCTGACTGCATCGGCGGAGTAGAAAGACGCTTCACCGTAGAACTTGCTCTCGTCCTTCTTCGCCTGGTATATCTTGCCGAGCGGGCTGTCAGCGTCAATGAAACCAGCGATGACATAACCCCCGGGTTCCAGCACACGGTATATCTCCGACAGGCATTTCGCGACGTCATCCACGAAGCAGATGGTTGTAACCATCAGGACGAGGCCGAACTGCTCGTCATCAAATGGGAGGTTCTCACAAGGCTTTTCCTCTACATCCAGGCCTTTCGCACGAGCTATTTCCGCCATTCGTGGCGATGGTTCAATCCCATTCTTAATTCCCAATGGTATTGCGAAACGCCCCGTGCCGATGCCGATCTCTAACGCGTGGGTGAAATCAGGGAGTAATTTCCGAACAGCATCCAGCTCCGATTTGTAGGCCCACTTGTGCTTTTCAAACCATTCATCGTATTCTCCGGCAAATTCATCGAATGCTTTTATCCGTGCCATAATCTGACCTCTATTGTTTGTCACAGTATATGCCAACATTGCCCAAATTGCGGTAATCCTATGCAAATCCACGTTTTATTTGCCATGGGATCTGTTCATGTAAAGTTGGGTTAAGCTGCTGGTGAGGGGCTTGAAATCAAGCGTTTACGCATTCTAAAAGGTGCACCAGATTGTTATTATCGGTTCTGGAAATTTCAGGAAAATAATTTTCCTTAAAGAAATCTTTAAGGAAACAGAATTAAGTGTATCTAACCATCATGTGACCCTCTGTAGGGGATAATCACAATTCACATAATCGGCATCTTCCTCGCGTTGGAAGACCGTGTAATATTAATTTGCAGGAGAAGGTGGGGAATTGTGGGAAAATATTTCATGGAGGTTTTTTTATGTTCAGGAAAGCAAGTATTGTTCTTATCTTGGCGGTCTTGACGATGACAATCGTCAGCTGCTCGGGTCC
>CBDVBS010000037.1:0-14272 GCA_965372275.1 uncultured bacterium
TATATAGCCCACCCGGCTTCACAAAAGCGATACAATCCTTAAACAAGCGCCATTGATAGCAGCTACCTTACCTGCGAAACGTGCGCACCCTTGCCCGCATGAAACAAAGATCTTGACACGGGGACTGTCCCAAGTCTTCGCGGGACTGTCCCCGTTACCCTTGGACTCATTTCATGAAGGCGGGCAAGGGTCTCGACTTTCGCCATTTTTTTCCGGGTGGCACCTTTCTGTCTTCAGAAGGGTGGTCCTCATGTCTTCACAATCCCTCACTATATGAAGACCACCCCTATCCTCGAAGACTCGCGCATGGGTGCCACAAGATCATGCAAAATTTAATTATGTTTCGGGACAAAAGCAGGGGTGTTGAAAAGAGGACGGGCCTGAGGCCCGTCCTCGTATTAACTTCGTTTGACAAAAGGCAAATCTGTCAGCTTCACTCAATCGTTACCCACACAATCTGGCGGATGGTAGCGTTTCTGTTGTACCAATGCTCAATTTCATTAACGTAGTAGTAAAACTCATCGTCACAACGATAATGAATCTCCATTGCGTATCTGCCGGGAGTGGCATTATACCAGTTGGCGAATTCCCATTTGAATTCGACATATGTGTCATCGACAATGACGGAATCATAAAAAAAAGTGCTTTCCCAGAATGTACTGGCGTTCACATTGACTCTGTCTATGTGCGGCAGCAGATCAGGGATATGGTGGTAAACACGGACGGTGAGTTCACTGGGTTCCTGCCCGATCAAAGGACCTGACACGAATGCATCCATCCGATACGGCCGAAGCGTGTTGGCCTGTTCGGGGAAATCGGTCTCGATATTCGTTACCGGGACATTTATCGGCTTTGCCCAGCAGGCATCGACACTGTAGCCGAATTCCCACTCACCCGGCGGCAGCGCCACATGGTAAGTCCGCGTTACGGTTGCGCCGGATGTAAAAGCCCGCCTTTGTTCGGTGGAGTAATAGTCGATATATGGCCAAAGCATCCAGCCCAAATAAAAGCCCAAATCTTCTACTTCCAGCGTTGCGCCAAGGTCACCCCCGGGCTGGTAATAGAAGATAGGACCAATATACTGATTCGTGGAAGGATCATAAGCATTTGTAAAACCGTCGGGATTCAGCAGTTCGGGGTCGCCTGTTGAAATGGAAGGAATTATTGGACCCCCCCCCGGTCCCCCCCCTTCGGGGAATTCAATGTGGTAATTCGCTGTGGTATAAAATATCCCGCGTACGTCGAAGCCGGTGTAATAGTCGTTTCCGGGATATGGGTGCCTGATGGAGATGTCCACCGAGATCGTACCGTCGCCGTTGTTCTTAAAGGCGCTCACCCAGATGCAGTTGTCGCATGGCCCGTTTTCAAGGAGCATCTTCACGTTGTAGTGCAGCTCCGCTCCGCGTACAGGGGTTATCTCAATGCTTGAATGATCCTCCGGCACATGCATCCGCCAGTTGCCCCACACCCAGCGGTTTGATTCGGTTTCCATGCCGTCCCTTGCTTTCTCCGGAACGTCAGTTCCCGGCAAGGCGGGGTTCGCACCTGAACAGGAGATCATCGCGAACGCCGCCACTAAAAGCATTGTCATGAGTAATAATCGCATCGTTATCCTCCGTTCCCTGATTATACTACGCATTTGAAACTATAACGGTCTTACAGTGCAATTGCCTCAATCCCCCGGATATATCGACAACAACAAAACGCGCTGCACAAATAATGTATGACGGATGGCACGGTCTGCACGAGTCTGCGAGTGCTGACCGTGGTCTCAGGATACAGGTATAATCCACGGTCAGTCCTCCCAAGGCGTCGGACAGACCGTGCCATCAAGAACGAATAATTTATGCAACGTTGGGTGAAGTGTGCTGCAGCCTGTCTTAATACTGTTCTGAGACAGCCTCAAAGACATAAGGGATGCAACCCGGGAAGGAATTGGCGCAGGACGCGTTTATCCCATTTCCCGGTTGCTGTTTGCAATGCGTATGATGCACGGTTATTCTAATGGGTGGATGTTCAAGGATAATGTGAAATTGAAAGTGCGCAGGCAGGATGAACCCGGTGACAAGATATACTGGGATGAATTCATCCTGAACTGGGACGGGGACAACACTGTCGCCGATCTCCTCCGAATGATTGCCAAAGATCCATTTACGGCAGACGGGGAATCAACCTCGCCCGTGGTATGGGAGGACGGATGCGGCTCCGGGCATTGCGGCTCGTGCGCGATGCTTATCAACGGCAAGCCGCTTCTCGCCTGCCGCGCGAAGGTGGAAGATTTCCCGCCCGCACCGATAATCCTTGAACCGCTGGTGAAGTTTCCCGTCGTACGCGATCTTTGGGTTGATCGCTCGATTATCTTCGAATCCCTGAAGCAGTTGGAGTCGTGGATGAAACTTGACAAATACGCCGACACGGGGCCGGGGGCGCATATCACTCCTGATGCGGCGGACAGGGCTCGGGAATTTGCGCGATGTATTCATTGCGGGATTTGCATCGAGGCGTGTCCGAGTGTGAGCAGCATCTCGGAATACACCGGACCGGCGGCGATAGCATCGAGCGCGGCATATCTCGAACTGAATCCATCCGGACACCAGAGCGAGAGGATGCAATATGCGCTAATGCAACCCGGCGGTTCGGCAGGCTGCGGGAAGTCCCTGAATTGCGCGCGTCTATGTCCACAGGGAATACCCCTCACCTCGGCAATCGCAATGGTAAACCAGCGTATCAACGAGACGGCATGGAATAGGTTGAGGGGCAAATAGCTGCCACTCATATTGGCATACAACAAATCCCCCACGATGGGGGATATTTGGCATAATGGTCGGGGAGGCGGGATTTGAACCCGCGGCCTCTGGTACCCGAAACCAGCACTCTAACCGGGCTGAGCTACTCCCCGTAGCGGCAAGATAATATACCACAATATTATCGGTTTGCAAGGTGATTGAAGGCACGGGCGGGCTTGGCATTTTACACTGACAAGCTTCGAGACTTCTGTTGGGGTTGAGAACCTACGTTGTCGCTTGTCAGTGCCACCCGGAGCTTGGCTAAATGTAAGTGATGGGTGATGATTATGAGATGATTCTCGGGTGCCACTGACAAGCTGGACGATCAGAATGAATCTTACAAAGGATATAAATTGCTTGTCAGTGTTAAACAACCTGTTGCCAGAACCACGATCATAAGGGAGTGGACAAAGACACTGACAAGCTTCGAGACTTCTGTTGGGATTGAGAACCTACGTTGTCGCTTGTCAGTGCCACCCGGAGCTTGGCTAAATGTAAGTGATGGGTGATGATTATGAGATGATTCTCGGGTGCCACTGACAAGCTGGACGATCAGAATGAATCTTACAAAGGATATAAATTGCTTGTCAGTGTTAAACAACCTGTTGCCAGAACCACGATCATAAGGGAGTGGACAAAGACACTGACAAGCTTCGGAACTTCTGTTGGGATTGAGAGCCCATTTAACGCTTGTCAGTGCCACCCGGAATATAGATAAGTTTATAAACTTTTCAAACATTCATATCCGGGTGGCACGGTCTGACGAGTCTTCGAGTCTGACCGTGGAAAAGTCAGCCGAACAGTTAACCATGAATTCCTTGAAGACCACGGTCAGCCCTCCCAAAGCGTCGGGCAGACCGTGCCACCCCACGCGAATGACAGATACGCGCTACCCCTCATCCAATGCCTTGAGGTTGTCCATGGCGATGTTTGCCGCCTGGGTACCGGGGGCGGTATCGACAACCTTCTGCCAATATTTGCGGGCGTTGGCATAGTCGGCGAGCTGGGCATAATTCGTGCCGAGATTCAGAAGCGCCGGCACGAAGCCGGGGTTTATTTCAAGCGCACTTTCAAGACTCGCTATCGCGGATTCGACATCCTCGATGGCGAGGAATACATTCGACAAATTGTAGTACGCCTGGTAATAGGCCGGTTTGATCTGGATAGCCTTCTCAAATGCATCCCGCGCGGCGTCCATATCATCCAGGCGCATATATGCAATCCCCAGGTTGTGATAAAGCTCATATGAATCCGGCTCCGTTTCGATTCCCCGGAGATAGACATCCCGCGCGGTTTCGGCATCCCCCTGCCCCAACCAACTGTCCCCCTGCAACAACTTCAGCCCCGGGAATTCCGCATCGAGTTTCTCAACTTCGGCGAATGCCCCCGATGCTTCGACGAAACGTCCCATGCGGTTTAGTGTGTTGCCGAAGTAGAACCACGAGCCTGCATTTTCGAGATCGATTTCGAGGGCTTCATTGAGTGTATTGAATGCATCTTCGAGCATACCCAACTCAACCTGGGTCTTGCCGATAAGTTGCATACGCCGCACATTGAGACCGGTATCCTCACCGGTTTCGATTGCCCGGGCCATCGTCAGGGCTTCGTTCAATTGCCCGGTGTAGAACATCAGCTCCGCGAGATACAGTGACGCCAAAATATCATTCGGTGCCAATTCGAGGGTTTTTCGAAGGAATATCTCCGCTTCGTCCCATCGACGAAGTTCAAAAAGGAATTGCCCATACCGTGAAAGCACTACTTCATTATTCAGATCGAGTTGAAGAGCTTTCACGAAATGCTCCTCCCCGACACCGGCGTTGCCGAGGGCGAGTTCGGTCATTCCGAGCTGGGCCAGCACACGCGCATCATCGGGATTCGATTCGAGTTCGGCGAGGAATTCATCCTTTGCATTTTCGGGTTCATTTATTGAGAGGAAATGAAGTCCACGATTGTAATGCTCGCCGCCCCCGCCCTCTATCCAGGACACAGGTAGTATCGAGAGGACAAGCGCAATGAGCGCGATCATCACGCCGGTGATTATCCGTTTGCGCTCAATTTGCCTGCTCAGAATTGCCGAGATGCCGATGCCCGCGAAAATGCAAAGCACTGCCGCAAAGGGCAATCGGAATCGAGTGTTCATGAAAAAGAATATCTGGATAATCGTGAATGCGAGCAGGAAGTAGAACAGCAGCGACAACCCTCTGCTACGAGCCCACGACAATGCTATTCCGAGTGCTCCGAGAAGAAGTACGGCGGCGAATGTAATATTCACCCAGCGGTAGATTGAGACATCCTTCAGGCTTGTCTCATAGTCCCATACATCGCCGATTTCCTTCACGCTCAGAAGCAGACGCAGTTTCCTATAAACCAGGCGGAGTTCTTCACCGGGATTAGAGCGTATGAATTCCTTTCCCTTGCCCATGAAATACTTCGACACTTCGCTCGGTTTCATCTGCTTTCCGGTCTCGGCTTCGGCGATACGTTCGGCATCCACCAGCATATTCTGAATCGCCAGATCGCGGAACCCCTCCGGCTTATGAATAGCTCCCGTCGCGCCTTCGTGGTTGCCGATATAGAAATTCACACCCGCTGTTGTCGTGAGCGGCACGAAATCATCGCCTGCAATCATATTCGTGAGTGTCACGGGAAGTATCGGGATTATGAATCCCGCGACGATCAACGCCCCCGTTGAAAACCATTTCCCGGCGGGTTTCAAATCACGATAAAGCCAGAAGAGGTAGAACAGCAGGAACAGTGCGAATGTCGGACGGGCGATTGTCGCCAAGCCGAATATGATTCCAGCGGCGAAATATCCTGATAGCTTCTCCCTTTCACGCGCGAGTATTCCCCAGTAGATTGCCAACAGTGCGAAGGTGATATAGAACGTCGTCACCATCACCTTCAACTCAAGCATTATAAATGCCGGGTAGAGTGTGTAGGCGAGTGCGGCGATTATCCCGGCGCGTGTATCCCACGACTTGCGTCCAAGCAGGAAGAGGAGATACATATTCAGCAGTGCAAGCAGGTTGTTGAAAATGTATGCCGCGACCGGATTCGCATCGAATACCCGATAGACTGAATTCCCGACGACGAATGAATAGAACGGCGGCGCCGCGAACGGAACATCCTTCGGCATCTCGCCTTCGCTGAATGACTCGGCCCAGCCGTGGTAGACCTTCTCATCCTGGCGGGGGTGACCATAGGATGGGTCATTCGTCGACGCCTGCATGTGCACACCGATGCGCACAAATATCGCGAAAAGGAATATCAGCACCAGCCAGAACATGGGGGAACGAATCATCCCATGCTTATCCCGCTCATTCTTTGATGCAGCGGTTGCCGTGTTGATACCGGTTTTCTTTTTCTTACCCACGTCCAAGCATCAATTTTACGGTATAATGTATATACACACCACCTCGTTCGATAGTTACCTATCATCGGATTCCCCATAAAGGCAGGTCGGCAAATGCAAATCAAGATTTATTCACTAATTGCTTTTGGACTATTTTTTGGGATATTACTTCCAGGATGCTCCTCTAACTCATCAAATCCGGTTATGTCTGACACGGCCTTGAGCGAAAACCCCACCTTGGATCAGCCTCAGACGCCATCCGGCAACTCCGTACCTAGTGCCGGCAGATTCCTCTGGGGTATATGGAACCTGTCCTTCGACCCGGCAACGACGGAGGTGATGGTTGAACCCGCGCGGGAAGGATCGGCGCATTTCGATATAACCGCCATGCTTATTCCACCGCAATGCGGAGATTGTGTGAAGGTGGAGGTAACAGATTTTTACCCCGTCTCCGGTACTCTCTATGCTGACATCACATTGCGTAATCCCACTGCTTTCGATGGATATGATGTCCGCGGGATTCTCTACACAAACGATGTCGGACACGAATTACGGAATCCGGACGCATGGACAAAGCGGTTCGATATTCCCGGGGGGAGTTCGTTAAATCCGTTTATTGCCTTTGCAGACGATATCGATCACCGCAAGTTCGCCGCATTCGCTTCTCATACACGCGAATATAGGATTGACGTACCTTCCCCCCCGCAATATGATGTAATCACATTTGCCGTTTCGGTTTCATACCCGGACAACTGCTTGGAACCCTATGCCATTGATAATTTTGATCAGGGCTATTTCTATGAATTTCAGGATTGCGAGACGGAAATCCAGGTGGATGTTTTCGACTGGCAGAATGATGTTGACAAGGTTACCCTGGTCGCTCCTGAAATAACCGGGGAGGAATTCACGCAATTCCACCATCACTGGGGTAATATCTGGAAATTAACTCTTGTTAATAAAATGGCCGTCCCGCCCGGTTTCTACAAAGTAAGAATAATCGCAAGCTCAGCAAATTCCGGAGCGGTTGCACTGTACGATTACGTCAACATCTATGTTCACACCTGGGAAGGATCACTGCATCCGATGGAAATGTTCGTCCCTCAGATAATGATAAGTTCCCCATTCATAATCGAGGTTCATGGGGATTATGCCTATATTGACTCAAACGGTGGAGGTCTGCATATTTATGATGTCTCCGACCCGGCCATGCCGCAGTGGGTTAACTGGTTGAAACTCGGGAAATACAACCCGAATTTCACAATCAACGAAGGATATGCATTTGTTGGATGCACTGATGGGTTGTTGGTGGTTGATGTTGATCCGCCAGAACAAGCCCATATTACCCATGTGATTGATCCTGACGAATCCGCTTATGTATTCAAAATCCGGGGTAACTACTTGTATACGGTCTGGGGTAACCTGAATGTTATCGATATCACATCACCTGAAAACGCAGCTATTGTCAGTACAATGGACCTGCCGGGCGCTGGTTATGATCTCGCCTTCATTGATGAGAATCACGCGTATATCACCGACAGCGAAGCGGGAATTCTTCTCGTCGATATCAGCGACCCCCTCAATCCATTCATAGTGGATACAATTGAAACATCGATATTACCGAAATGTCTCACGCCAAAGGATGGGCTTGTGTATTGCGTAGTCGATTCATGTTACTTCTATGTCCTTGATCTCGATCCGTTTGATCAGCCAAAAATTGTTGCTAACTGTAAACTCTGGGGTAACTGCTCGATGTTATACTCCCTCGAAATCATAGGTGAATATGCATTCGTTTCAACAAAATATGATGGATTGGAAATCATTAACATCTCTAATCCCTTGGCACCGACAGTAGTAAGGAAAGTGGATATTCCCGGTAACTGCGGCAGAGCATGGTTTAAAGACGGACTTGCATTTGTTACGGATGCTTTTGACGCCATTACCGTGGTTGACATCGATCCACCGCTTGAATCGAAGATCATAGGTAATGCGCTTAATTGCAGACACATTGACGATATTAAATTCGTCGATGATATAGCTTATACATCTGCCCGGCCAGGATTAAGGGTCTTCAAATGTGAATCCTTTGAGGATATTGAATATCTTAAATCCGTCAACCTGCCTATAAAGCCAAACAGCGTGGAAAATCGAGAAATTATAGTCAGCGACGGTTATGTTTATCGGATGTCCGCTGATGGATTCAATATCATCAATGCCGATCCTTACAGCAGCGAAGGCTTGATCAAGACGATTGAGATTGCGGACGATGTCAGCGTTTTTGATGTTTCTGACGGTGCCGCCTGCCTGTATAACGATGGGATATTTTACATTATCGACGTCTCCGATCCGGCAACGGCGTCCATCGTCAAGGAGATTGATACTTATTGGTATGACGACATCGTTATTCATAACGGCTATGCCTATGCCATGGCCAGCGACCTTTTTATAATTGATATAGACCCCCTGATCGATTCACACATTGTCAACACCGTCGATCTGGGTAACGGGAGCTCTTTAGGTGAGCTATATAACGGTAATCTCGTCGTTGTGAACAATGCGTATATGAATAAGAAACTCTTCCTGTTCGACATATCATCACCCGAGAGTCCTTCAGTTATTAACTCATTTGGATTCGGGGCTTATGATATTGAAATAACAAACGAATACATCTATTCCCTATACGGTTCAACTTATGATGACATTAGAATTTATGAAAACGGCTTGCCTGATTCCCTTAATTCTCTCGGGGGTTTCGACCTTAAATTAACCCAAAGATATATCACAGTGCATGACAATTTCTTATGGGCGACCGGCAGTGGTCTGGAAATTTACATGATAGGGTAAGTTGGCGGACTGGATTGCATCCGTCATTTAGTCGGATTTTTCGAAAGCAAAACGTAACCTGATTGCCTCGACGCGCCGTATAATCTAAAATTCATCTTGAATGAATTCACCTGATGCGACAACCGGACGTTACCGGATGGGATGGATCATCCTCGGGGCTATCATTTTCGCGCTGCTCTGCTGGCACACGGTTAATTTTACATGGGATGATCCGTTCATAAGTTTCCGCTATTCCGAGAACCTCGCATCCGGCAAGGGGCTGGTATTCAATGAGGGGCAGCGCGTCGAGGGCTACACCAACCTGCTATGGGTGCTCATCTTCTCGCTCTTCAGCCTTGTCGGCCTAAGCAAATGGCCCTTCGGACTTCTCATCGCCGCCAAGATACTCGGCATCATCATCGCCGTTGTCACTTTCTGGTTAGTAGCGAAAATCTTCCCCAGGCTATTTTCTAAAGAGCAGGACAACGTAACCCACGAATCCCAAATGAACAGCACGGATGTAACCCACGAATCCCATTTCGTGGGTTACATAAAATACTTCGCGCTGCTTCCTCTCCTCCTGATGATGACATCCATCTATTACGCAGCCTGGTCGGTAAGCGCTCTCGAAACGACCCTCTTCGCGCTTATAACCCTCGTCGCGAACTTCATCATCCTCGGTGACATCAACAGCGGAAATGCATCCGCCTGTTCAGACATCAAACGCCCCATACTTGCGGGATTCATCTTCTTCCTCGTGGCCATCACATGCGCCGACGGGTTCATCATATTCACATCAGCCCTGATATGCCTGCTGATCTTCACGTTCCTGAAGCGAATCCGCTGGGCATACCTGCTCCATCTCACATGGGCATTCCTCCTGCCGTCGCTGATAGTGCTTGGCCTGCGCCTATCATATTACGGCGACCTTCTGCCGAACACCTTCTATCTCAAGGCGGGATTCTCACTCGACCATATCCGCTGGGGACTTATCGACCTTCGGCATGCATTCCTCGATATCGACCAGGACGGCAATGTCTATGCATTATTCGGCAGCCCCTTGCCGTTCGTCCTGATGTTCGTGCCGTTTCTGTTCAAGCGAACGTGGTGCAATCCTCGTGTCATGCTCATAGGGTTCCAGGCCGGGGCCTACCTGCTGTATATCATATATAAAGGTTTCGACTGGATGGGGATGTTCAGGTTCTTCGTGCATATCCTCCCGCTGCTGGCGCTGTTGTCAGGGCTTGGCTTCGCCGTGCTCTTCAGTTACTTAGTGAAGCGCGCGAAAAAATCGGCCGGGTACGCGCACAAGATCACCACGTTGTTTCTGTTGATTATCATCCTCGGTTCACTCCTTGGCGGCATGAAGTTCTTCACCACGAGGATCGATCATTTCGTGAGCGGTTTTTCCAAATGGCCACCGCCGTTGATGCTCGAATATCATCGCGATATGGGACTCTGGCTTCGGGATAACCTGCGGCCCGGTGAATTGGTGGCCCTCGGTGAGGCCGGGGCGATACCATATTTTTCCAGGGCAACCATACTCGACATGATGGGACTCATGGATGAGCATATCTCACGTTTGAAGGCCGAGCAGTATTACCAGAAATTCGACGCGGAATATATTCTCTCCCACGAACCCGACTGGTTGATGTTGATGGGATACATCGAGGAGAACGGCTCTGTTTTCAAGAACCTGAGTTTCCTCGTTCCTTACGGAGTTGTGGTTTTCGAACATCCCGAATTCCGGGAGCATTACCGGTTGGCCCGCCAGGAGGGTGATCTGCTGATGTACAAGCGTTTGAAGGATGGAGAAGCGGATCCGCCCGTATGGCAGGTTGAATATAACCCATGGGACAGGATGGATATAAGTCTGCTGGAATAAGACCCCCCTGTAATCCCCCCGCAAGCGGGGGGATGATAAATACCAATCCCGGAAATTAACACTTGTATGAACGGGTAGTGCAGGTCTCCGACCTGCATGTTGCCCTTGCACAATCCCGAAGGTCAGGAACCTGCGGTACCCGGCTTGATGCAAAAAAGAATTGATTTATGTAATTGGTCTATAGGGGAAACTAATGGGTTTTAGCTATCTGATATTCTTTCTTCTTCCCCCCCCGTCCACGGGGGGGTTAGGGGGGGGGGATTTGGGGTGTTCTATTCAATGTTAGCTTACAATAATTAATAACCACTATAACCGGGGATAATCAGGAAAGACAACAAGAAAAAAACCCGCATGAAAGCGGGGAAATTTCTTTAGAGCGGATTACAGGTCAATCATTGCCGGGTTTCTTACCGTTATCCACGATCCTGCTGGCGATTTCGCCATCCTCTTTAGGTTTTTCGCCGGATTCCTTCTTGTCGGCATCAAGTATCTCTTTCACGCCTAAGGGCTGGATTGCCGTATGTTTCATCTCCATCGGATATTCAAACCTGACCCTTGCCTTCTTGTTGATCTCCCTGAGACCCGGCAGGTCGAGGGTGCCGTCTTCCTGGAGATTCGGCTTGATGACCTTGGTCACAAAATCTTCGACAAGCTCCTCGTCGAATTGCGTGCCCCGATTCTTCTGTAGTTCTTCTATGGCAATATTGACCGATAATCCCTTGCGGTATGGGCGGTCGCTTGTCATGGCATCAAAAGCATCGGCAATGCACAGGATGCGGCCTAAGAGCGGTATTTTCTCTCCGGGCAGCCCGAGGTAGCCCCGTCCATCCATTCTCTCGTGGTGAGTGATAAGCCCGTCACGCGCGGCGCCTAAGAACTTAATCGGTTTGAGAATTTCTCCCGACTTGCGGAGATGCTCTTTCATCTCCTTGAATTCCTTGTCGTTGAGCCGTCCCGGTTTGCCGAGGATCATCTCACTAACGCCGATCTTGCCGATATCGTGAAGGATACCCGCGCGCTCGACAACCTCGAGTTGTGTCTCATCGAACCCCTGCACCCTGCCGAGTTCCACCGAATAGAGGGCAACGCGTTCGGAGTGGCCGATGGTGTACTTGTCCTTGGCGTCGATCGCGCTCGAAAGTGCGCGAATCGTGTCGGTATAACCCTGTCCAAGCTCTTGGTGGAGTTTTATATTTTCAAGACTCACTGCCGCGAGGGGCAGGATCGTGGTGATCACCATCATCGACGATTCATCGAAACCTTCAGGGTTGTTCGTGAAAATTTCGAGATAACCGAGCACGCCCTTCGAACTGTAAAGCGGCACGGCCACGAGAAAACCATCCTGAAGCTGAATATCATCGAAATTCGACACGGGGATGCCATTTTCAAATTCACTCAGTAATGTACGGATCGCGAGAGTGTCCTTGTCCTTCGTGCGCTTACGGCCCTTCCCTTTGCGCGCGGCCTGCTCGTAGAAAACCTTCATCCTCGTGGAGCCGCTTACGAATTCAAGCAGGCTGCTGTCGGGATCGACGTAGTATATGGCATACTCCGAACTGTGCATCAACGTGCTGACGATATCGATGATAATCGCTAAGATCTCGGTCATATCCTGGGCGCGGTTTATCGCCGCTTCCGTCTCACTGATGAGCGTCAATTCCTTGATGCGTTCCTGCGCCTGTTTGTAGAGCGAAGCATTGTCAAGTGCGATGCCGGCCTGGTTCGCCACGGTGATAAGCAGCGCCAGGTCGTCCTTGGTAAATTCCTGCTGGGTCGATTTGTTGTTAACATTGAGGACGCCGATCACGCCGTCGCGTGATTTCACCGGGACGCTGATAAGGCTGTTGGTCTCATACTTCTGGCCCGTGGATTTCTTCCGTCCCATGCCGAATCGTTCATCCTGCTCGATGTCCTTTATGAAAAGCGCTTCGCCCGTGTAGGCCACGTGTCCCGAGATGTTAACATCCGGTCCCACTTTAACCGTTACCTTGCGGATGACCTCTTCGGGAAGCCCCAGGGCCGCCTTGATGCGAAGGACCCCGTTCTCGACGAGCATAATGGATGCCTTCTCGGCTTCGAATATGCCCGCGGCTTCCATTACGATCTTCTCCAGCAAGACCTGGAGGTTCAACTCTTTCGAGATAACTTCGGTTACGGCCAACAGGGTCTTCAGGTTGCGAACCATTCGCTGTACCCTGTGGGTCAGCCCGAAGATATCATCTTCGCCGCCGAACAGTTTCTCTTCATCAGATTCTGGTTGTTTATTTTCTTCAGGGACCATACTTCGGTTCCTCATCGTCAATCCAAACAGACCATTTTATCAAAATCATCCAATTATTCAAACACACACGGTCTCCCAGCTACAAAGTACAACGCGATGGAAACACATTCTTACTTCGCACATCCACTCAGTAAAAGGGATTCATCGAGAGGGCCCCCGGAGGTTCATGAAGACTTTTACCATCCATTTACCCTTTCGTCAAGGACACACACCCTTTTACTACCTCATTAATTTCGGCCTCCCATGCCCCTATTTTCCCACTACTACATCCGGGTGCCACCGCTACTGACCGTCTTCGGGCATAGCGGTGTCCTCATACCTATTGAACTAAAATCTCTGGAACCCGAGCGCTTCCACATCAACCTGCTCCGCCTCGCTATCCTCAACCTCATCCGCCCAGGGAGGCAGATGCTCTATCTTGACAGGGTGCAGATATGGCTGGGGAAGCTGCAAAGTATCATTCCATGCACCCTCGTACGGCCAATCCTCATGCGGGCCGTGATTGAAAGGGTTGCATCTCAATACTCGATATACCGCCTTTACCGAGCCCACGAGGAAACCGTCGTGCAGTAAAACCAGCCTCCCATACTCGCTGCATGTCGGGTAGAAGCGGCATTTGATCATACCCGATGATTTGAATGCCTTCGACGCGGTTTCCTGGTAGACCCATATCATCCCGAGGACGATGTTGTTGCTCAACTGGTAACGCGGGGGAATGATGAGATTCTCAGCCACGATGAAGATGACGATTATCAGCAAAATATTCGGACGCCTGCGTCGGACGGCGGGTTGTTCCGATTCATCATCGTTATCATGATCCAGCTTTATTCCTGACGTATCGTTTTCGTTTTCCATAGACAGATGGATACCCGTATTTTTGGTTTCCCGAAATACCCGGCCTTTCAGCGACGCCGGTATTATTGTATCATTTTTACATGACGGGTCGATTGGATGCGAATGCCTGTCACGGAGAAGGTGAATCTATGTTCGATCAAAAAGAAGTTGAATCAGCCTTAACCGAAAAGGGGTGGGAGTGGCCATTCAAATTATACGACGAAGTTGACAGCACCAACCTCGAAGCGAAGCGTCTTATCCGCAGGGGTGAACTTCTCGAAGGCGGCATCGTGCTCGCCGACAGACAGACCGCC
>CBDVBS010000038.1:0-14265 GCA_965372275.1 uncultured bacterium
TAAGGATTTTCGACTTTTTTCCGCCCCGTCAAGCGAGTCTTCGAGCTTGCCCGTGAATTAAGGCTCCCCCTACACTCCCAGCCCCTCGCGGTTCTTGTCGTTATCCTCATACACGGCCCATACCGCGATTTTTTCTTCCTTTACACCCGCCGCCCAGATACCCGGTCCCTGGTACTCCTCGTAGGGCGGCAGTTCGCCATTTATCGTGAGCCGTTTCCGTCCCAATTCGGTGATGGTTCCGTCCGAACGTCCGACGATGACAACAAGACCCCCGTTGACCACTACGTGCGACGGCTTGATCGTATAATCGGGGAACATATCGAAGTAGTACTTCCAGGCTTTCTGCATCTTCCCCTTACCCTCGGTGTCAATTTCACCACTGATGATCAGCATATGGTTTTCCGTCATCATATCTACAATGCCGCCAATATCATGGTGGTTTATCCTGTCAACGAATTGAAGCGCTACCGCCTTGACGTCATCGGGGCTCATGTTTATCCTCCAGTCACTTCCCGGATATGGCTATCTGTCCAAAATATTCCGATACCGTATTATACCGAAAACAGCCCGTTACGGGGCTGTTGGATATGCAAAACTTACCTTCGAGATGTGGACGGGGCTTAATGGCATCTGTTTAAGGGACTGATACCTTGTTAATACACTAAGGCAATATCTGGTAGCCCGGGGTTGAAGCCATCCTTATCCATGAAATAAATGGGCTTCTACCCCGGGTAGGCCGCAATTCATCATATATAGAAAGGATGCGGCCAACACGGGGCTACCAGGTTAGTGCCATTGTGGACGGGCCCGGTCAAATATAACTTCACTTCGCCATCGCTTCTTTACGTTTTGCTTTCGGATATTTTTCGATGGCATAACGCAACGCCGTACGCGGCATTACATCCTTATGCTTCATCATATACGCGTAGATCTCATCCGGAAACTCTTTGCTCGTTTCCTTCAACATCCAGACGTACCCCTTCCGCACTATATCTTCTTCATCCGTCAACAGGATATCCGCCGTATTCAAAACCTCATCCAAAAGTTCCTGGAAACTGGCAGGGAATATGAGGCTTACAGCCGAGGCCCTTCGCATCCACTTGTTCTTCGACTTCGCCCACTCGAACGCGAAGAACCTGCCATATGTGAAATCCGATTCGAGCAGCTCATCGCATATATCGAGGATCTCATCTTTCGGAAGTTCTCTCACTTCATTGTAGCACTTGTTCGATACCTTCCTCACGATGGCTGTCTTGATCCGGTAACGTTCTTTCAACTGTTCCTTGAAAAACCTCTGATAGTCGAGCCTGTTTTCGGGCTTATCGACTATTTCAATTTCTTCCCTGATGATCTTCAATATGTCTTTCATCGCCACATTTTCGCATAGTTACGCTTAGAATTCACCTCTCTCCCTTGCCGTACCGGGCTTCCCGTAATACAATATATACAGACACGTGGGGGCGCGTTGGTTTCGACGAAAAACGCGGTTTTACCATTGCTTAAAGAACCGGAGGCGAGTGCATGGTTTTCAAAATCGTACTTGAACCGAGCGAAGATGGTGGATATACAGCGCTGGTACCAGCATTACCCGGATGTATAAGTGAGGGGGATTCCGTTGAAGAAGCGATGGCGAATATCCACGAAGCTATTGAGCTATACCTTGAACCAGTATTATAACAACTCAAAACCCGGCAAAGGATTGCCGGGCTACGCACGCTCACCCCTTGCCCAAAGCGGCATCCCGTAATACAATATAGATAGACACGTGGGGGCGCGTTGGTTTCGACGGGCATCGCATGCGTCGGTTTTCGCGTCGAGATCGCACCGGGCTCGTTAAACAGGTGCACAGGCTTAAATGCCAATGATTATGCTTACGCTGCTTAAGTGATTAAGTAGCCGTCCTCCCCGGGCTCGTCCGGTTGGTTCGAGGAAGGGCGCCGACTAGACCGGATAGTCTGTCACCCGTACCTCTTGGATGGCGGGCGAAATAACAAGGAGGTTGCTCCCATCCCCGCGCGCGCCGGGGCTAAGGGATGGGATAAGAAATATACCGGCGATACACGCGTAAACGATCGGCGTTAGCATGCTCCGGACGCGGGTTCGAATCCCGCCGCCTCCAGTCTTCTTAAAACTTGTCAACCCTGTGAAAGCAATTGACATCCTCTGACTGTACCATCGGAGGATTTTTCTATTTCCACCACTCCTGGGTCGAATATAAACCGATTATTTACGAAGTGGCTATTGCATCATCCATAACTTTCAGGATATCATGGCACCCGCTATTTGTGATAGGCGGCATATGTTGCGATGATTCGCATTATGTCATTACAGCATCATGTATAGCACGAGAATAATAGAACCCCTTGGAGGCCAGCGCGGTATTAATTACCCTCATCCAATCGGGTTCAACTAATTTTTTCACTTCAGATTTTTCGCTAACTTAAGCGATCTGTTAACAGTTTCAGACTACGGACTTAGCAGCCCATAGCCGGGATATTGTGCAATCTAATTCTGAGGTTTAGGAGACAATAAATGAACGCACCTACAAATCACAAGAAAGTCATTGCCTGGGTCCGGGAAATTGCCGAAATGACCCAGCCCGATAATGTCGAGTGGTGTGACGGTTCAAAAGAGGAATATGACCGCATGATCAAAATCACGGTTGACGCCGGCGTGGCCACGCAACTCAACCCTGAAAAGCGTCCTCGCTCTTATCTGTTTCGTTCCGATCCATCTGATGTCGCCCGCGTTGAAAAACGCACATACATCGCTTCTGAGAAGCAGGAAGATGCGGGCCCCACGAATAACTGGATCGACCCCGACGAACTCAGGGAAATCATGAAGGGGTATTACAAGGGCTGTATGAAAGGCCGTACAATGTATGTGATTCCCTTCTCGATGGGTCCTGTCGGTTCCGACATCGCCAAAATCGGTTTCGAAATTACCGATTCTCCTTATGTTGTGGCGAACATGCACATCATGACCCGTGTCGGGACCAAGGTTCTCGAAGTCTTAGGTGATGACGGCGAATTCATCCCAACCGTCCATTCTGTCGGGAAACCCTTAGCTGAGGGTGAGGATGATGGCGGCTTATGGCCCTGCGCCCCCATCGAGGAGAAATATATTTCCCATTTCCCCGAGACACGGACCATTTGGTCCTATGGTTCCGGGTATGGCGGAAACGCGCTGCTGGGGAAGAAATGCCTTGCTCTCCGCATCGCTTCCGTAGCAGCCCGTGACGAAGGATGGTTGGCTGAGCATATGCTGATCCTCGGCATCACTAATCCAAAGGGTGAGAAGAAATATATCGCTGCCGCATTCCCCTCCGCTTGCGGAAAAACCAACATGGCCATGCTCATCCCTACGATCCCCGGATGGAAAGTGGAAACCGTAGGCGATGACATCGCCTGGATGAAATTCGGCCAAGACGGGCGCCTGTATGCCATCAATCCCGAAAACGGTTTCTTCGGGGTGGCCCCCGGGACCTCGGTGGAATCTAATCCCAACGCGATGCGTACCATCGAGAGGAACACAATATTCACCAACGTCGCCCTTACAGAGGATAACGATGTCTGGTGGGAAGATATCGGTTACGATGCGCCAGGCAAGCTCATCGATTGGCGCGGTAATGAATGGGAAGCGGGTAAGTCTGAAAGCCCCGCCTCCCACCCGAACGCCCGTTTCACCGCCCCGGCTTCACAGTGCCCGGTCATCTCCAGTGAGTGGGAAGACCCTGCCGGTGTGCCCATAAGCGCCATCCTCTTCGGTGGCCGCAGGCCAAACACCGTCCCCCTTATTTACCAGGCTCGCGACTGGAACCATGGTGTTTTCATCGGCTCCATCGTGGGTTCCGAGATAACCGCGGCAGCCTTGGACCTTACAGCGGGCACAGTCCGTCGCGATCCGTTCGCCATGCTGCCATTCTGCGGTTACCATATGGGGGATTACTTCCAGCACTGGATCGATATTGGCAAGAGAACCGATCCATCCAATCTACCCAAGATATTCTACATAAACTGGTTCCGGAAGAAGCCGGACGGTGGCTGGCTGTGGCCTGGTTTCGGCGAAAATAGCCGCGTGCTGAAATGGATTTTCGAGCGTTGCGACGGCGTTGGTAAGGCTGTAGAAACTCCTATCGGTTTTATGCCCGCTCTCAATGCAATCGACCGTCCGGAGGGTGTGTCCAAAGAAGATATGGCTGAACTGCTGGCAGTCGATAAAGAAGCCTGGCTGAGGGAAGTTGAGGAAATCAGGAAAGATCACTATCCTCAGTTCGGTGACAAGCTTCCAAAGGAACTTGCCGATGAACTCAACGGTTTGCAGCATCGCCTGGATAATTCCTGAGGCAACCGTCCCGCCCCGGTTTCGCCGGACGCGGGTTTGAATCCTGCCTCCACCATTTTTCTATTCCCGAGCCGCGACCGTGAGGGAACGGACAAGGGCACGCCCATCCTCGAAGACTCGAAGTGGGCGTGGCACCCGGAAGCCAGGTTACAGAACATCCTATAGCATCCCCCATCAAAACAATATAGAATTACGGTGCGGGAAAAACTCTGATGCCATGAAAAACAACGGCGCGAAATATTGGGTATATATTCTCGAATGCTCCGATGGGACATACTACACCGGCATCACTACTGATGTTCAGCAGAGAGTAGAGACACACAATATAGGCAGGGGAGCTAAATACACCGCTTCAAGACGTCCCGTGAGACTTGTATATTCGGAATCTCAACCCGGAAGGGCCGAGGCGACGCGTCGCGAAATGGAGATCAAGGGTTGGACACGCCCAATGAAAGAAGCATTGATCAAGAGCAAATAATACTTATCACAAGCAGAGACATAAACAACATTATTACGAACTTGCTGCTACTCCGTTATCTCAACAAGTTCAATATCAAATACAAGGGTTTTTCCGGCCAACGGATGATTGGCATCAAGCATTATCGTCTCTTCCCTGATCTCAACAACTGTCAATACGAGCGGGGGAGCATCGGGACGGGATATCTGCAGATGCTGACCGACATCAAGTTCGATATGATCCGGGATCATCCCGCGTTCGACTTCCTCTACAAGTTTATCCTGATATGGACCATATGCATCATCGGAAACGATTGTCTCTGTTTTCTTCCCCCCGACCTCCATGCCGTCGATTGCGGCTTCAAACCCGGGTATAACCGTTCCCTGGCCGAGAATGAACTCAAGTGGGTCTTTCCCCTCGGATGAGTCGAAAACCGTCCCATCTTCAAGCTTGCCGGTATAGTGCACCTTCACAGTGTCGCCCGTTTTCGCGTTTGTCATGTCTGTTCTCCTTTGCATTGATCATGGTTAGTGCTTCCGCTTTAACCGTGGTATAACCCCACCCGTTACCCGATGGAAGTGCCGGCAACATCCAACGAGAAAAACCTGCTACCTATCAACAACCGGGTGAACTACATCTACTTCAAGAAGCAATATACGTATTTTGCAGTGCCTAAATTAACATATCCGATACCACGCTGCAACCTTGGAAATATGCGCTTTTCAGGGATGAAATAAGTCTTGAAATTCCGGAAGGCTGGTTCCTTAAGTAGTCATGTTCCCACCCTTCTGAAGACAGAAGGGTGCCACACGGATAGGAGTGATGGAAGTCGAGACCATCCCCGGATAAGTAGACCGGATAAAAAATCATCTATCATGATATATGCAATACCCGGAGGGAATGAAGATGCGGATTGTAGCGTTTACATTAATTGTTGCAGCGGCTATGTTGATACTTGGGTGTTCAGGGGGAAATGCCGTTCCGGTTACACCTGGTAATGAGATGATTGCCGAAGCTGCATGGAACACGCAGAAAGACAATTACATTCTATGGGGTCTTTGGCAATTCAAAGCTGACCCGGAGGCGCAGACACTGGAAGCCGTCCAGTTACGCGGAGCGGATACGCACCTCAATGCGTTGCGTTTCTTAGAACCACCCGCGTATGCATACCTGACGATCGAAAACCTGCAGTTCAACGGGAATGTTATCGATGTCGATATCGGGTTGAGGCATCCATTCCTGGGATTGGACAAGTTCACGGGATTTGATGTATGCGGCGTGCTTATCAGCAACGGGAGCGTATCCGGTTTCGACGATCCGGCGCTTATTATGACGGGAACGGGTGACACCCGGCTTCTAAACCCCGACGGCTACACTCGATGGTGGAACCCGGCGGAGTTCCCGCATGGGGGAACGATGTACAATTACATCGACGGGTTGCTCGGCTCGCCTGACGCATATGCTGATTATAATTCCACGATAAATGCATATAAATATTTCTCGGATGAACTCGGGCCGGAAGATGATGTTGTATCATAAGATCAGTCGAAACGCGGTCTGTTCAACGCCGGTCAGAAAAATATAAGGCATTACACGATAGAGATTGGCGGCGCGGGGCTTGTGTTCAACTACGCGGTTGACGCGGCGTGGAAAAAGCCCGTCGGCAGCCCCCCCTGGGATGTGCCCGATGATTTCGGCCCCACTGCCAACAGGCAGGAAGCATGGTTCGCCGATGTATCCGAAACGAGCAATACACTTTGGAATGATGGTGTTTCATCGGGTGGCGGGTTGGAGTTATCCATCAATATATATGACTGGTTCAACGTGGAGATGAATAACGTGCGGGTTGAATCACCGGGTAACTTCATCCTTGTCGAAAACAGTACACCCGATCCGGGCGGCGTCGAATACAGCACTTATAACATTGAGATATTCAACGCAACTCCCCCTGAAGATTCGATAGACATCCTGGTTTCCGTCGAATCGGAAACCGTCGGTTACGGCGGCCTTCTGCCGGGAGAACCGGTTACGGCATATTTCGTCCACACCGCCGAGGTGGCTGATAACCCCGGCGAAGAATATGTTTTGGTGCTTGAAGACCCAGTTCAGATAATTGATCCCATCCATGGGGATTGGCCGCAGTTGGATGACTTCTCACCGACCATAAGCGAATCCGCGGATGGAAGCATGCTTGTCATCTGGTATGCGGTGAATGATACCAACGACATCGTCGGGTACTACGAAGGTGGAAGCAACTGGGGCAGTAAACTGTATGCATTCAAGAGCTTCGATTCAGGCGCGACGTGGGGCAATGGTCAAGTTGAGACTTTCGGAGTAGGCGCTGAGCTTATAATTCGGGACGCAATTAAATCATTACCCTACAGCACCGGTTCCCGCATGCACTGCGTATGGCCGGGTTATCCATCGAGCACGTCAAGCACGAACTATGTGACACAGCTCGAAAATACCGATCAGCATTCGGTTTACTGGAAGATCAAGGCGGACCGCCAGGTGGATGCGGTGATACGCGACGATCTGAAACTGGTCGTGTTCAGCGACAATGGTCATGAGATCAACGCCCAGGTTTCAACCGGGAGCGACTGGGACGACCCCAGTCCGTTCTGGTATCCACCGGGACAGACGCATCCTGATTATCTCGTAGCGGACCCGGGTTATTTGAGCAGCGTACGTTCTGTTGCGCGCGATGATGAGGGCACATTATGGCTGGTATATTACACGGGTGATGGCGGCGATGAGAACTCCGTGGTGGTCGTAAGTTCACCGGATGGGATGATCTGGACAACTGAAGCGACCTTTGATTTGGACCCGTCACTATATACGTTAGTCCGTAATCCGAGCATCTGTATAAGCGGTGATAAGAAGATCGTCACATACTCATGTAAACTCGTTTTTGCACCCGGGTATGACTCATTCCGGCACGATGACGATGGGACCGGTTTTAACTCGGGAGTGCAATTGATGTCTTCAAGCGGTGAGATCAATGACGTACAGTGCATCTTGGGAACAACCTCAGGACAGGAGCTTACGGCATTTACATTGAAGGCAGGATCTTTTGTCCGGTGCATATACAATATAGGTGTCCAACAGGATAGCGAAATTATCAGCAACCCTTCAAGAGAAGCATCCATGCCCGATTTCATATTCGATGAAGTGCCCGGAACACCCGATGCGTACTTGCATTTCGTATGGTGTGAGAGGGACGATGCCGATGATAACTGGGAAGTCTTTTATCGCAGGGGTTATATTGAGATGCAGTAATCCAGGAGGGAAAAGACCAATCCCTCTTATCGGAATCCTTTGAGTCGGCGTTATCGCACACTTCACCCTGACGTTGAAGAAATTATTCGTTCTTGATGGCACGGTCTGTCCGACGCCTTGGGAGGACTGACCGTGGATTATTCAGGAATTGCGCACTATGACCACGGTTAGGTTCGAAGACTCACCAAACCGTGCCATCAAGACATCAGTATCTCAAGTATCTATACGGATAATTCTGGATTTCACTGAAAGGTGCTGTACCCGATCATTATTAGCAATTGTCTGGTGGGATTTGTCTTCAGGATAACACCGGATGTATTGACCGGCAAGCCCCCATCATTTGCCCTGTGAAGCTTCCTTATCCTTTGCCCCGGCCTTAAGTTCCTCCGGCTTCTTCCCGTGCGATTCCTTCAGTTTCTCCAATACATCCAAAAGCACATTCGTGTTCCAGGGCTTACTCAGAATACGGGTAACCTTAACTGAGGTGGTGAGTTTCGTGACCACTTCCCTTGTCGCCACGCCTGTTATCACCACGCATGGAAGTTCAGGATGCTTTTTCTGAACCTCGCCAATGAATTCATCCCCCATCATCTGCGGCATATTATAATCGGTTATCAGCGCGAACAGATCGGTTTCCTTCTCAATATGCTCCAGCGCAAGGGTGGGATCAGTGAAGCCTTTAGACTCATATCCGGCAACATGAAGCACGCGCTTGATAGCATTCACTACAAGAAGCTGGTCATCAACCACAACAATAGTTAATTTTCCCAAACCTGATTCAGAAATAACTACATCCTTGCATCCCACTTAACCAGCGGCTTCGGAGCCCACCCATTTCGCGGGAAGTGATTCCCCATTAATATATATTCTGCAAAGCAAAGGGTCAAATTCATCTTTCATTATCAATTTACCTATCATCTCATCGTCCAGTGTTGTTCCTGATGTCAATATTGTATCACCATTCATGCCAATAGCATCCCTTGCGAGGTCCATTCCCGGTTTTAATAAATTGACTGGAACCTCTACTTCCTTCAAATTAATATCCCGGCATCCCGGCAGTACGATTTTCAAGAATATCTCCAGGAATCCACCGTCGAGTATTTCGCCCGAGACACCGGACATCATCTCAACCGCTTTATCATGGGAGCCGATGACAGCCTCACCGGTTGGGAACAAATATCTGTCGTACATATCCGCGATGGCAATGATCTTCGATCCCACCGGGATTTCAATCCCTGTTAGCTTATCGGGATAACCGCTGCCCGATACGGCTTCGTGATGGTGGCGTACTATCTTCGCAATCCCTTCGAACCCTCCAACCTTCACCAGGATTTCAAATCCAGTCTCAGGATGCCGCTTGATCATCCTGCTCTCTTTCCCGGTAAGCTCATTCACGGGCTTGCCCAGCAGTATGGGAGACAACGACGACTTACCGATATCGTGAAGAAGCGCTGCAATAATGATGTCGTCGGTTTCATCCTCGGAAAGAGCGACGGCCTTGCAGACCTCCTTGCATAATCGCGCCACGCGCCTGCCGTGTCCCGGCAGACCAGTCTCGTGTCTCTCCGCGAACTCCGCGAGTAATTCCGCCATTCCCTTCATCGCCCTGGAGACCTTCCGCCTCGCGGCGGTTTCGATGTTCGCCGTTTGCGCGACCATACTTTCGAGCTTTGCGTTCAACACCTGGAGTTTGCGCGTCTCATCGTATGCCAGTTCCTGCAGGCGTTTATCCTCTTCGCTGCTGTTGAATATTATTGAAGCCTCGGCGATCATATGGAGGAGCAACTCGTCATCCCAGGGCTTGAGAATGAACCGCGTGACGCGTGCCTCGTTGATGCACCTCAGGATCGTGTCAATGTCTGCATAACCTGTAAGACCGATTCTCACGGCATCCGGGCACCTTATACGTGCCTCTTTGAGCACCTCGGCGCCATTAATGCCGGGCATTCGCTGGTCCGAAATCACCACGGCAATATCCTCATATTCATCCATCGCCGCGAGAGCCTCTTCGCCTCCCTCAGCCTTGATCACTTCAAAGCCACTACGCTGAAGCAGGCGGTCGAGTGAGTTGAGAATATTAGGCTCATCATCAACAATAAGGATTTTTAACGACATCTTTCCGGAACCTCCTTGAGAAGCCTTCTGATATGTTCACGAGAGAATATGAACGGCAATACCGGACATGTATCACCATTATTGTCTCCCTTTAGCTCTGACCTTTTGCTGTCGGCAAGGGCCGCATGCGGGATATTCCGATCCGTCAGGAATGACCTGAGCTGTGCAATATGCTCATTCGAAATACCTTCGGGGTCGAAGACGGCGAGTTGAGTATTATCAAAAACCTGCTGTGCCACTTCCGACATTTCGCTGATCATCACCTGGTTACCGAAAGACTCGAACAAACCCTTCATCCACAGGATCCGGTCCTCGTTATCTCCGATCAACAACACGCTGAGGGGGTTATCGCCGGAAGGTCCGTCCGAGCTGAATTTGGATATATCTTTCAGTCCGAGTGAAATCGTTGCTTCCGCAATCTTCTCTGTTATCAACGGAAGGATCGGACCGTAAATGCCAAACGATAAACCACCTTCCCTGGTAATCTCGGTGAGCACCACGGGGTTGGGCAGTTCACCAAAGTAGCAGCCCTTGATGCAGGCGAGTATATCGGCAAGCATCACGAGTGAAATCAACGGTTCCTTTTCAGGGTTGGCGAGACCCACATTGTGATGCTGGCGCACTACACGACAGAGATGTTCCGGTATCTGCCACTGTTCGAGAAGACGGGTTCCCACCTCGGGATGCGTCACGCCTATCATCTCCTCTTCCCTTTCAAGGAAATCGGGACCGATTCTCGAATAAACCGCGAGATATTCATCCCGGAATACGGTGGAGAGTATCAGGTGACCGATATCGTGCAGTAATCCCGCGATAAAGGCCTCTTCGGCTTCGGAGTATTTCAGCTTCGGCGCTAACGCTTTTGCGGCGGTAGCGCATGCCAGAGCGTGGCTCCAAAACCTTCCCTGGATTTCCGCATCGCCCACCTTCTTCAGTACTTCGATGGCGCCGAATGCCAGGGCGATGTTTCTGACCGCTGCATTGCCAAGTATCACAACCGCGCGTGATATCGTCGAGACCTCACCCGGAAGGCCGTAAAACGCGGAATTCACGAGTCTCAAGACCTTCGATGTCATTGCCTGGTCCGTGCTCAGAATGTCAGCCACTTTTTTAGCCGAGACATTCTGATCGCTGACCAGGTCCAGCAAGCTATGGACAACGACAGGCAGCGGCGGCAGGCTCTTGATTTTCTTGGCGATTATATCAGCATTTCCTTTTGACATAATTTTACCTCTCACCCGGTTTAAACCATCCCATTGAAATCGTACACATCATTTCGAACAACTCGATTTCCCCCCTTCTTACTTCTTCTCCTCTTCCAGCATCACAAGGCAGCCTCTCACTCTATCTCCCTGGACCAATGTCTTAACATGTACACGCATCTGCCTGCCGGCCCAGTCGTGCATGTAAATCCCATCAGCTGAACCGTTGACCATGTGCTGCAGAATCACATCAGCCGTTTCGGCCGGGAAGACATCGCCAATTTCCGATCCCGGGGATATCCGACCCGGGGGCGTAGACAAGCAGCGTACCGCTTCATTGGTCAGGACGATCATTCCCTCCTGGCTGACACCCACCACCGGGATGGGCAGGTTTTCGAGGACATCCTGTGACAATCGAAGGGATATCGTCCTCTCCTCCACCATCTGTTCCAGGTTTTCATTCAACTTATGCAACTGTTCATTCTGCACCCGTGTCCGCTCAATGAGTTCAACGTTCTGCTTGAGGATATCGTAACGTTCAAAGCACTGCCTGATTACCGCTTTCAACTCGTCATCGTTCCACGGCTTGCCCAAGAACCGGTACACTTCCCCCTTGTTGATAGACTCCACGACCATGTGTGCATCCGCGTATCCCGAAAGCACGACCCGTATCGTGTCGGGATACCCATCCTTAACCTTCTGCAAGAACTCGATCCCGGTCATCCCGGGCATTCTCTGGTCAGTGAGAACAACCTGCACGGGATGTTCCTTGAGAAGCTCCAGGCCCTCCGGGCCGCTTGCAGCGGCAATCACTTTGTAATCCTCTTTCCTGAGCAGACGTTTCAAAGATGTTAAGAGATTCTTTTCATCGTCCACACATAGAATCGCCCTCGCCTTCATCGGTCACTCCTTCAGCAGGCAGGCGGATTGTAAAGGTGGTCCCCACACCAACCTCGCTTTCCACGTCTATCGAACCATTATGTTTATGGATGATATCGATGGAAATCGCCAATCCTAATCCTGTCCCCTTCCCTGTTGGTTTTGTCGTATAAAAAGGTTCGAATATCCTTTCCCTCACTTCGCGTGGGATGCCGTTCCCGGTGTCTGAGATCCTGATGATAACTTCCTCGTCGGTCGAATCGGTCTCGATCGTGATCTCCCCCTTCTCGGGAATCGCGTGAGATGCATTCACAAGTAAATTCATGAACACCTGGTTAAGCTGCCCCGGATAGCATCTTATTAGCGGAAGTGGTTTCAGGTTCTTATTGACCGTGCACTTATATTTCAATTCGTTCCATACGATCTTGAGGGTGGCTTCGATACAATCGTTGATATCAGCTTCCTTGGCTTTTGATTCATCTACCCGGGCGAAGCTCTTTAGATTCTGCACGATATCCCTGACCCGCTCGGTACCTTCAACCGATTCAGACACGAGTTCATCGACATCCTTCAGGATATAATCAAGATCCTCATCTTCCCTGATCCTCTTCACGATATCCAATGACGCCGCCTGCCCGCTCGTGTCGTTATTGCGAACCGCCTCCGTGAGCAACTCGTACTGGTGAAGCAGGTTCCTGAATGTGCCAACATAACCGGAGAGCGTACCTAAGTTGCTTTTTATGAAACCGACGGGATTATTGATCTCGTGCGCGACACCGGCCGCAAGCTGACCGATCGCGGCCATCTTTTCAGACTGGACAAGCCGATTCTGGTTTTCCTTCAATTGCCGGTTCATCTCCTCCAAACTTTTGTTGGCTTCCATCAGTGCTTGCTCGGATTTCCTTTGATCGGTTACATCAATTACGACACCGACAATCCCGGCGGGATGTCCCGAATCATCAAGGTACACCGACTTGCTGGTAACCGCGATCAACTCCCTGCCATCAGGATGTTTAATGCATGTTTCAACAGTCCGGGTGCCACCCTTGTGCAATATTTCCACATCGGTCTTATGATTTGCATCAGCTATCTCTCTCGGGGCAATATCAAAGATCGTCTTTCCTAACAATTCCTGCCTCGGAACACCGGCGAATAATTCAAAGGCGATATTGAAACCGTGGTATCTACCTTCTATATCCTTGAAATAGATCGGGTTTGGGACAGCGTTCATCAGCTTCTGAAGGAATACAAGTTGAGATTTCAAGTTCCTTTTCGCTTTGTCGTGTTCGATTACTCCCCCGACCTGGTTTGTGATCACCTGAAGCAGCTTTTTCTCCCGCTCCAGGAATGGCCCATTATCCGCTTCCGGCCTCTCCTCGAGGTAATATACTTCGATTGTCCCCTAATCCTCTCCCTGCATGAATATTTCAGTGGATAAACGCCACTGCGTTTCACGGAAATTCGCGGTCTCGAATACCTGGCCGACAAACCCGATTCTCGCGCAGGTTATTTCCGGGTATTGCCATCCACCAGGAATGAGTTTCACAACCTCGGCGAATACCTCGTTACTGCCTAAGGACTTGTCCCTGATAAGCTCGGATATCTTATAGAGACAATTCAGTTTCGGGCCCGCATCACGAATGCTGTCAACCTGCACTTCATCGTTTGATACCCTGCACTCGTGCCGCGCATCCTCACGAACTAATTCTCTCCCGATCTTCAAATTCTTTCGTCCTCCGCTACCTGAGATGTTTGAGTTAAAATATTTGCCGGGCCCATCCTTCATCAGGCAGGCAACTTAAAACTATAAACCTGCACATCACCCTCAACCGGAAGGTTGAGCGCATTTCATTACTCATATATATATTCACCGCTATTCAGTTTTTTTTTACTGTGCCAATCCACTGACTAATAGCCTGATATAACACATACATACATCGATTTTAATGATTATGAATCGGGCTGAATATCTCTTAAAATGATTTAATC
>CBDVBS010000039.1:0-14264 GCA_965372275.1 uncultured bacterium
GTGGGACCTGTTCCGCGACAACGAGGATATCCAGTTTATCATCAGTGACTGGATGATGCCCAACAGGGACGGCCCGGAATTCTGCCGCCTTGTAAGGGGCCTCCAGGGACGCCGCTATACCTATTTCATCCTGCTGACAGCCAAGTCCCAGAACGAGGACATCGTGCTTGGTATGCAGGCCGGCGCCGATGATTTCATCACAAAACCTTTCGAGGAAGATGTCCTGAAAGCCCGCATCGAAGCCGGCGAGCGCGTGATAAAACTCGAAACTGAACTTGCCGACAAACTGAGAGCACTGTCGAAAGCAAATACGCAAATGAAAATGGACCTTGAAGCCGCGGCGATGATCCTGAAAGCCATGCTTCCCCCGGAGAAGGGTTCCCTCCCGGGGATAAACTTTTCGAGCCTGTTCATCCCTGCCGACCGCGTGGGCGGGGACCTTTTTAACATAGTCAACCTTGATGACAACCTGTACGGAATATATATACTCGATGTATCCGGGCATGGTGTTCCCTCAACGCTGCAGGCTGTATCCATGGGCAAAGTTCTCTCCCCTTACGATTCAAATGCCGGCGTTCTCATCAAGCATGATGAACAATCCGATTCAAGGATAATCGTACCACCGGGCGATGTTGCGTTGGAACTCAACCAATGGTTCGATTTCACCGAATCGGGCAGTAAGTTTGCCACGATGCTTTATGGCATCCTCAACACCGTCGCCGGTGAATTCAAATTCATGAGAGCGGGGCATCCGTATCCCATATGCGTTTCCAATGGTGAAACGATCACTATCCCCGATACAGAGGGGATCCCCATAGGTGTAGTCAGGGATTTCGTGTACCAGGAAACGACCATCAAACTTTCGAAGGGCGACCGGGTATATTTATACACGGATGGACTGCCAGACACAAGAAACCCCCTGAAAGAATGCTACGGTGATAACAGGATCACCGAATTCTTAGGTTCGACTTCGAGCCTGAGCCTGGATGAGACAATATCAGGTTTGAGTAACCAGATCGTTGAATGGCGAGGCAGCGAAGATCGCGCGGATGATATGAGTATAATCGGCGTTGAAATCACGGAATAATCGCCAAATACTATTTCCATATTAAATATATAAGCATTGCATCTTGATAATCATTAATTCCAGAGATATAATCTAATATCAAGCTCCGCTCGTATCTCATTCTGGTTGCCATTGAAAACCATATGCTGAGGAGAGTCATATGCGGTACTCTTTCTTTCTACTAATTTCACTATTGGCCATCGTTGCCTTAGGATGCTCGGGGGGCTCCCCCGTCTCCACGGATTTATCAGGAACGGAGATCCAGCCGACCGATAAATCGGCGGCACTGGAAAACCACCATGTGTGGGGCGTCTATGACATCACTTACGATCAGCCTTCCAAGCTGTTCAAGTTCATCCCGTCCAGGCAATCGATGGTTCATGTGGGAATGGACGAGCTTATCGGTGGAACACCCGTCGGGGATTTCATCACCATCGACTTCAGGGGGATTGACCGACAGAACCGTATCCTCTCTTTCGATCTCACTCTTACCAACCCCTTCCCGAATCTCACCGCCCGTGACGTACGCGGAATTATATCGGGAGACCACCCGGGCTATTACCTGCTGAACGGTGACGGTGCATTCGATTTGATCGACGACACACCCAACACCTTCATCGCGTTCGCCAAGGATGAACCGAACAGGGAATTCGCGGGTGGGATTTCTCACACCGAAAAATGTGAGATGCATTTTCCACCGGACGCCGACTTCAAGGCACTCAGGCTGACGATCGACGCGACCTATCCGGGCAACTGCCGTGAGCCGTACGCGTTTTCGGAATTCTCCTTCGAGGATGAGATGCTCTCGATCGGCGTACTCGACTGGCAGGACAATATCGACAGCGTATCTATCCTCGCCACTTCCATTGGTGGAAACGTGGACATCACCCTTGAGCGCGATGATGCCCGCGGCCTGTGGTACGCATCACTGTTCGAACCACCGGGCGGCGGGTACAGGCTCGTAAACGCCGAGTTCATCGGAAGACTCACTTCGTCTGATGACCACCTGGCGGATATGATCGGGGGATTCGCATCAACCACCAACAATATAAACCTGCCGGGAACTGCGGATGCCGTACCCGGCTTTTCACCGGCTTCTCCGCTTCTTGACAGCAGCACCGGGAACACGATACGACGTCTCTGCTTCGTCAGGGCCGACAGCGATGGTGGTTCCCTGTATGGCCTCCTGCGGCTTGAAATCGAACCCCTCCCGGAGGATCTCATAAACGAGATAGCGGGCGCCCTGAAGATGAGCCTGGAGCTGCAGGATCAATTCTATGATCCCCGATTGAGGGATGATGACATCAATATCGTGGCATTTATAACTGACACGCCGCTGGGCATCTACGCCAATATCAAGAACGATGCAGATGCGGCATTTCCGGAAATAAGCGAACTCGCTGAGGAGATCAAAACCCGTTACCGAGCGGCCCAACCGGAAATATCGGCGTTTGCCGACAAATATTACGAAGAATTTAAGGCGAATGAGGACTGGGCCGTTGCGGAATACAATGCAATCCTCAACAGGCACCAGGCCGGAAAGAACTTCATCGGAAACATGGTCCGTGACATCGAGAAACTGAGGGAGCGCCGGGCTTCCTATGTAACTGATATGCTTGAAGCCAATATTGCCCCGCTCCAGGAACCGGCCATCTTCCAGCTTAACGGGATTGAAGATACCACAATAATGCTAAGAGATTATGTTGTTAATGTCTTATACATCCAGACGAAGGTCAAACGTTTAGGCGAGATCGCCTCACTCGACACAATAGAATATATCGAACCCGATTTCGAACTTACGCTGCTTATGAACGTAGCGCACCAGGCTGTCAACGCACCTTCAATGTGGGGTGCAGGATACACGGGTGGGACATTCGATGTCATGGTTTACGATACCGGTATCGACTCAAGCCATCCTGCCTTGACCTCTCACTTCTATGCTCTGGATCAGGAAAGGGCTTTTGGCGGCGCCTGCACCTATGACGATACCGACTGGGGTGTCTTTGCCGGACACGGTACTCACTGCGCGGGCATTGTTGCAAGCACTGATGCAACATATAGAGGCACTGGTTATGGCCTCGATAAAATTTTCAATGGGAAACACTGTACGACCGGCGGTTGGAGCGCCGTTGTTCAAGCCGTCCAATGGGCCGGGCTTGGGGGAACCCACGCGGATCCAGCAGAGACAATCAGCTTCAGTTGGGCGTGGGGGCCGGGGGTAGGCTGTGTCAGGGATGGGAGTGCCGTAACGTCGAGATACGTCGATGAGACAACATACCTGAACGGCCAGTTGTGGTCTGTCGCCGCTGGTAACAGGCCATCCGGGATCTGTAGCGATGACGGCATCATCACCATGCCCTCCGACGGCTTCAACGTCTTTTCTGTAGCTAATATTAACGACCTGAACAGCGTAAGCAGGGCCAACGACATAATTGCCGGCTCAAGCAGGTACGGCCCTGCAATTGCCCCTGGCGGCGAAACAAGGATCAAACCCGACATCACCGCGCCGGGTTCGAGCATTGTGTCATGTAATACTTATTGGGAGAGCCAAGCCGATTTCGTATCAAAAACCGGTACGAGTATGGCCGCGCCGAACGTCGCGGGAGCATCCGCGCTCGTTATGGATGCCGGTTTGGTAAGTTCGCTGGAAGTAAGGGCAATGATCCACAATTCCGCCGAGGATTGGAATTCAAACCTGGCCGGGCCCGGTTCAGACGGCCCGGATATATACACCGGCTACGGTTATTTGGACCTCACCAATGCCCTGTTGAACCTGGGTAACATAGTCGCGGATAACATCGCCACCAGTAATATCAGATTCTACAGGCATTCCACCCCAGCCGCGAATGATTCGGTGATGGTAATTTGGGACAGGTATGTTTCCGGGCTGACCGCCTTCTACCCGGATATCGATCTCGAAATGTACGATGACACGACAAACATGATGATCGGCCTGGATGATAAAACCTACGATAACAGGCGGTTCCTCCTCACCGGCACCACGAACGATGTTGTTTACAAAATTGAAGCCAAATCCATTCCGGCCGTCTCGCCGACATGGGATTATGTCATTACCGCCAGTGGCGGAACACTCAGCACCGAGATATTCCCCGGTTCAATAGATCCTGTAATCAACCACATGAACCCGGCCCCGGTCGGTATCGAATTCGATATAACGGCTACGGTCACAAACAATGGTGATTTCGTGCTCCGCAATATCCAGGGCACGCTGAATCTTGATACGAATATGTCATTCCAGTCAGGTTCGGTGGCCACCGAATCAGGAGCGGCTATCCTTCTGCCGGGTAACAACACAATTATCACCTGGCATGTTACGGTTGATGTTTACTCGGCTACGCCTAAGAATATCAGCATAGATACCGCGGCGACCGCGTACGGTGAAGTGTTCAGCGGCACCGCTAACTCCAGTATCAATGTCATCGTACCCGACCCGATCCTGGAGGTTGCACCCCTTACACTTGATTTCGGGGACTCCCTCCCGCAGCTTGCTTTCGAAATCAGCAACGTCGGCTACAACACACTTACATGGACTATCGATGATTCGGTATTCCCCGGATGGCTCAGCATTGACAATAACGGTGACACGACATCCGCTGAAATTGATACGGTCAATGTTTTCGTTGATAGAACCGGCATGGCAACCGGGATTTACTTTTATGACATCCCGGTCAATTCGGATTACGGGAATAAAATCGTCCATATCGATATGGAAGTTCCACCACCGATGCTGTATGTCGATCCGAACCTCCTCGACTTCGGCGGGGTCGCGGTTCAGATGTCTTTCGACATCCAGAACATCGGGGGCGGCACCTTAATCTGGACTATTGATGATTCCGCGTTCCCGGGATGGCTCAGCATTGACCATAATACCGACACCACTCAAAGCGAAACCGACATCGTCCTGGTCGATATTGACCGTACCGCATTAGCCTACGGGGATTACAGTCATATCATTGACGTTGCTTCCGACGGCGGGGCCGATACGGTGCAAATAGACATGACGGTTCCCGACCCGACTGTGCCTTTGCTGGATGTATTTCCCAATAGCCTGAATTTCCTCGACCCAACCGTAACACTACCCTTCGATATTCAGAACGCCGGCGGCGGTACGCTGAACTGGTCGATTGACGATTCTGGATTCCCCGTCTGGTTAAACATCGACAACTTCGGAGATTCCTGCTCAACCGAAGTTGATACGGTCAATGTAATCGTTGACCGAACGGGCCTTTCACTGACCGCGTACAGCCACGATATCCTGGTTGTTTCCGATGCCGGCAATGACACGGTTCACGTGGACCTCGAGGTGCTTGACCCGACAATCGCGGTGCTGGAGATCGCGGAGTACAATCTCTATTACGGGACAATCGTAACGCAGAAGAATGTTGTAATTACCAATGCCGGCATAGGTGTCCTCACTTGGGAACTTCTGCACACCGGGGACTATGAGTTCCCATCGTGGCTCAGCGCCAATATTTATGCGGGCATCGTCGATGAACTGCACCCCCAGGGGGGCTGCATAATCTACGTCGACCGCACCGGCCTTGCACCCGGCCCGTACACTCACGACCTCCATTTCACATCCAACGGCGGGGACGCCATCGTACACGTTTTCATGAGCGTGGCCATGCCGACACCGGAACTTAGCATCAACTTAACTCTGCTCGATTTCGGCACCGATGAGAAAGTAAAACAATTTATCGTCTCCAATATCGGTGAACCCGGCAGTATTCTCAACTGGTCAATGCCGCTCGCCGGTAAACCCGACTGGGTCAATGCAAGCACATACAGCGGCAGCATTGCCACCAATCAGGTATCCGCGGTTCAAGTTGTCGTTGACAGAACGGACCTCGTTAACGTCGGTGGATACAGTCACATATTCAATGTCACATCAAACGGGGGCAACGAGGATGTCCTCGTTAAACTGACGGTGCCGGATATCGACCCGCTTGCACCCGTGCTCATCAGCCCTCTCGATGGGCATACATACGAAGTGACGACATGGCTCGCATTAGCATGGGATGGCGACCCCGGTTACGACGGCAAATACTGGCTCTATTCCAAATTCAACGGCGTTGAATTTGGGCCATTCTCCGATCTGTCCGTCAACACTAACTCGATCAGCCTTCCGCCCCAGGTTATTGACAAACTGGCCAAATACGGGACCTGGGAGTGGCAGATATCGATAATCGAGACGCCCGTCCCGATGACCAAGCATTATTCCGATTGGTGGACCATATATAAACCGAGACCCGAACTTGTGACGCCGCCGAATAACTCGGTGGTTAGCGATTCAACCCAGTTCACATGGAACCTGGTGCCAACCGCGAATCCCGCGATGACAATATATGTCGCGAAAGTTACGGGCTTTGCGCCCATCGATCCGCTTTATTACTGGTGGGGTGAAACCGATACGGCAGTCCTTCCTCCTGCCTGGTACGACATACTGTTAAACCTCGGCGAGAGTAACACCTACACCTGGACCGTGGCGGCAGTATGTCCGCCGGCGGGTGGAATGACGCTACAATACGCCGAGAAAGTCAGGTATCCCGCGGCGTGGACATTCCACCTCGAATAACCACCCGCACCTCTGAAACTCTTTAAGTGAAGCAACAAAACAACCCACGCCCATCCGTGGGTTGCTTTGTTTCCAGGATTTTCTGGTTTCATCCTCAGGCCAACTCATACTAATCTCGGTAACCAACACGTAAATGAACGGGTAGTGTAGGTCTCCGACCTACACTTTAGACCAATCCCACTTGGCAAGTATTTTCCCCATCAGGCGGGTGCCACGCACACTTCACCTTAACGTTGTATAAAATATTCGTTCTTGATGGCACGGTTTGCCCGAGTCTTCGAGGGCTAACCGTGGATTATTCAGGGATTACGCACTAAGACCACGGTTAGGCTCGAAGACTCGCCAAACCGTGCCACCCGGATATAATAATTACCAATATTCTTGAATTGGTCCGGGGTATTATGTGTATAATATTATTCCCTTGAAACCATACCCGAACGAGGAGCGGTAATGATGAGAGCGAATCACATTGCGGTAATAATCATAACCACAATCATCTTCCTCGCCTTAACCGGTTGCAGTTCACCGGGACACGCGAACGGTCCCACTCCGGGCAACGACGCACCAGGTGAATCGGCTGCCGCCGGTGGGATGACCCTCGATGAAGCCCTTTCCCTCAGAAGGTCTGTAAGGCAATTCAGCAATAAACCACTATCACCCGAACAGCTCCTCGCCCTCGCCTGGGCGGGACAGGGTATCACCGAACCGAACAGGGGATTCCGCACAGCACCATCCGCCGGGGCCAAGTTCCCCATCGAGTTGTATCTCGCCACACATGATGCCGTATATCACTACGACCCACAGGGGAACAAACTGGATAAATACATTGAAGGTGACAAGCGACCCGCCCTCTCGGACGCGGCGGTGAAGCAGAAACCCGTTGCCGCTGCCGGGGTAGATATTATCATCGCAGGGATCGTGGAACGCACGAGCGTCAAGTATGGCGACCGCGCCGAGCGTTACGTTCTTATCGAGGTCGGACACGTCGGGCAGAATATCCTCCTCGAAGCCGTGGCTCTCGGCCTTTGCGGAGTACCCATCGGAGCGTTCTACGATGATAAGGTCGCCGAAGTTCTGGAATTGCCCGAGGGACATCATCCCTACTACATACTCTCAATCGGTAATCCTGAGCAAGAGACGCTCACTTCGGCGTCGGGCGCCCGAAGCCGGCCACAACCTCGATTCGAGGAACGCAAGGAGGAGCGTGAACGGATGGTTGACACCCAGATGTCCGGCTTCGGACGTCCGGCGGTTGATGACAAGAGAGTTCTTGACGCGATGCGGAACGTACCAAGGCACTTATTCGTGCCCGATTATGTCTCGCTCATTGCCTACAGTGACGGCCCTCTGCCAATCGGGCAAGGCCAGACAATTTCTCAGCCGTATATCGTTGCATTCATGACGCAACTGCTTGAAGTCGACCCGGACGACCGGGTACTCGAAATCGGCACGGGCAGCGGATACCAGGCCGCCCTGCTCTCAGAATTAACGCCGTACGTTTACTCGATTGAAATTATCAGGGACCTTGCTGAACGTGCGGGGGAAACTCTCACGGTTCTTGGATACAATACAATTAAGGTACGCGCCGCCGACGGTTATCATGGCTGGGAGGAATACGCGCCGTTCGACGGGATCATCGTTACGTGCGCGTCCGGACATATCCCGCCGCCGCTGCTCGACCAGTTGAAACCCGGGGGGCGGATGGTCATCCCCGTCGGCGGTCAGTTCGAAACCCAGCGGCTGATTGTGGTCAGGAAAAATGCGGACGGCGGAATATCCACGAGCGATAAGCTCCCGGTAAGATTCGTCCCGATGACCGGGCGCGCCGAGGAAAACGAATGAGCCCCGGACCCACTGATTCCGCGCCGGTTGCCCGTTCCGGGATATCGGTATTCCTCATTTCCTGCGCGATTATCATCCTCCAGCTCGCATTGATGCGTACTCTCTCTCTCACCCGGTGGCATCACTTCTCATACTTCGTAATAAGCACGGCCCTACTCGGGTTCGGCATCAGCGGTACATTTCTCTACTATGCCGGTGCGCGATTATTGAAAAAATACGAATCATCCGCGATGGCGCTTGGTTTCGCATTCGCGATAACATCGGCGGTATGCCTTACTGTCGGGGACCAATTACCGCTTAATTTTCAATATCTCCTCTACAGCAAATCCCAAATAGCATTGTTTGTTGCATATAACCTCATCGTACTTATCCCGTTCTTTCTCGGGGCAACCCTTATCGGTCTGGCACTTATGCATCACAAAAAAAATGTCCCGCTGATTTACGGATGCAGCATGCTCGGTACCGCAATCGGCGGGATTATCGCGGTGGGGCTTATGTTCGTGTTGGCGGAAGATACGATCGTCTACATTGCTGCGCTGTTCGGGTTGGCATCCGGAGCTGTACGACTGAATACCCCTTTCGGTGCACGACATGGCGTGGCAGCTACCGCGTTTATCATCGTTCTCGCGATCATGATATTCCATCCCCCCTTGAGCATCGACCAATACAAAACGATCTCACGCCTTCACCAATTGGAAAGACAGGGCAGCGCTGAGAATATCCTGACCCGCCACAGCCCGCGAGGACGCATCGACGTATTCTCATCTCGCAGCCTGCATAACACCCTGTTCGCCGGACTCAAGGCCACCACCCCCGCCCCTGCCCAGTCGGCCATTCTTCGAGACGGCGAATTGGCGGGTACAATTTATGAAATTAACTCCCCGGATGACGCTCCAATACTCGACCACACGCCGGCTTCATTCCCGTATCGTTTGATGGAGAAACCGAGCGTACTTCTGCTGGGCGAAACCGGCAGCGTTAACATATGGCTCGCGAAACGTTTCGCCGCATCGCATATCACCGTTGTTCAACCCGACCCGGTCCTGGTGAAACTGTTAAAGAAACCGCTCTCGAAAATATCCGGCGGCATATTCACCGACCCGGAAATAACCGTAGTTATCGATGAACCGCGAGCTTTCCTCGAAAAATGCGATGAGCGATTCGACATTATTCAGATCGTCACCGTGGAAGGTTTGGCAGCGAGTACGAGCGGGTTACAGTCATTGCACGAAGATTATCTCATGACGATCGAAGGTATCGCGCTCGCCTGGCAACGCCTTACTCCGCGCGGTGTAATTGCGGTCACCAGGGGTATACAAACACCTCCGAGAGACAGCCTGAAAATCTTCGCGACATTCACCGCCGCACTGGAATCGTGCGACGTACCAAACCCCGAAACGCACTTGGCCCTTCTGCGCAACTACCTCGCCGCAACCATACTCGCGTTCCGCAACCCCATGCCCGATGAATTTACCGAACCGGCACTGCGGGCAATCGATGAGCTTTCACTCGATGTCGAATGGCTCCCCGGATTTCAACATGGACGATTCAATATCCACAGCACGATTGCCGGGCCTGAAGGCGGCATGGAGTCATACATCGGCAGCGGCGCGCGAAAGATACTCAGCTCCGAACGCAACATGTTCTTCGACGAATGGATGTACAACATACGTCCGGCGCGCGACGACAGTCCGTATTTCTACAACTTCTTCCGATGGGATTCAATCGAATGGATGCGCCGGACCTACGGCCCCCACTGGTTCAGGCAATTGGAATTGGGCTATATGATACTGGTCTTCGTCCTCATCGAAGCCGTGATTATCGGAGCGATCCTGATAATCCTGCCGCTGTTCCCGTTACGCGCCGGGAGGGCCGGCATAAAAAGCAGACTGCCGACATTCCTTTATTTCCTGTTCATCGGCCTTGGATTCATGCTGCTGGAGATGACGTCAATCCTCCGGTTCACAAGGCACTTAGGTGATCCAATCTATTCGACATCCCTGATGATCGCCTGCTACCTCCTCTCCGCCGGAGCGGGAAGCATGCTCAGCGCGCGGTTGTTCCCGAATCCGCGAAGGGGGATTACTTATGCTGTTGTGGCCATAATCATCCTCGGAGCAGTCCACATCCTTGCGACTGATCCGCTGATGTCACTCCTGGTCAACCTGCCTGCCGCCGGGAAGGCGCTCATCGCAGTAATCCTGACCCTTCCGCTCGGCTTCTTCATGGGATGGATGTTCCCCCTCGGCCTGCGAATCGTCTCGACCAATACCGGGCCTCTTGTTCCATGGGCGTGGGCAATCAACGGGTTCGCATCGGTCATCGCTCCGCCCCTTGCCCTCATGTTCTCGATGTCGTTGGGATTCCAATCCGTCCTCGCGATCGCCCTTCTCTGCTACGCTGCCGCGGGCATCGCATCACGATTGTTCCCGCGCTGATGAAAATCCGCCAAAACCCGCTGAATATCCCGGATTGCGTATAACTTAACCGGATTTAATAGGATATTAATAATACCCTGATATACGCTGGATGTTCCATGAATCCCGGTCGTGCGGGAATTTCCCGCGACGGGTGACCTATTACGCTTAAGCTGCATAAAGGTTTTCGGTTTGGCTGCAAAAAAAAGCAAAAAAATGGTCCGACGCACAAAGCGTCGAAATTCAAAAAAGGCGATGGCGAAACGCCGGCAGGCCATATTCAGGACGGTCCTGATACTGTCGGTAATACTCGCCATCGCGATTCTCGTATGGTACATCCGAAAACCTAAACCACCCGATGACCCATCAATCCGACCCACTGAAAAGGGTGTCGTCACTTTGTACTTCCAGGACAGCTCACAGATGTTCATTGTCCCGGTACAACGTGAAGTCAAGCTCGGCTCCAAGGAGAATATTCATCACCGCGTATTGAAGGAACTCCTCCGGGGCCCGTGGGAAGATGAAGTAAACCTGCGCGGGTCCCTGCCTGACGGCTGCAACGTGCTCAGCGTCAATTTGCATGGAGTAACCGCGACGGTCAACTTCAACAATCTCACCCTCGACCTTCTCGACGAGACAACCGAAAGCGTGTTCGTCGATTCGGTGGTGCACTCGTTATGCGCGTTCGATGAAATCCAGCGTGTCGATTTCCTGTTCGAAGGCAAACGCATCCCGCACATCCCCTACGGCAGCATCGATTTCAACGGGCCGAAAGTCCCCGGCGAACTGAACCGATCCTTCGCTCCAAAGCCGGAGGGGAATAGTATAAATATTACGCTTTACTTCCTCGATAAATCGAGTATTTACCTGGTTCCCATAACGGAGTATATCGAGAATCCCGGGTCACAGAACAGGGTGATAATGGTTGCCCTCAAGCGGCTCCTGAAGGGACCGGAAAGTGAGGACGCGGAATATCTCTCCCCACTCTTCAAACCGGGCGTGAGCATCAGGGAACAGGAGGGTGTTGTGCTGAGCGGGGGTCGGCTTACACTTGCGCTCACGGTACAGGACCCCGCTGACATGCTCATCGCCAGCGAGATCAAGGCCTTCTTAGGATTAAAACTCACGCTTGATGAGCTCCTCGATTTTGAGATATTCACGGTGCTCGTCAATGATATACCTGTCGAGGATCTATTAGGCTTCACTTTCAAACTGGACGATCTCTACGCGAACACCCCACTGAACAAGCTCACCGGGCAAGTCGAGGAAGCCCCGGAAGAGAGTGACGGGGATGTGATCGCGGATGAGTAACCCGGTCGTGATAAGAGCATTCCGGCGGTTGGATTCCTTCCCGGGAAGTTCCATCGTCACGGTATTACTCATTATCATCATAACATTGCTCGTCGAAGCCCCCGCGTTGGCGACTGACGGCGAAATCCATATAGGCAATCATATCCTCCGGGAGAAGTTCCGCCATAAGAGCGAGGGTTATTATTTTCCACTCGAGGAAACCGTCAAGCAGTTCGGTATGCGGACGGAAATCCGTGATGAGAAGATCATCATTCACGATACTTCCCAAGGCGACATACGCATCCCGATTGACGAGAGTAAATTCGAGATCGACGGGGAAACCATCGACCTTGGTTACACGCCGATCAAGCGCAACGACATCATCTTTTTCCCCGGTTCATTCTTCGCGGACATCCTGGGCCTCACCGTTCATGGTGACGGCAGCGAGGAAGGCATCTTCATATCGAGGAAGATCGATATATCGGAAGTATCACCCGAGGGGGTAATGATCGAATTCCCCTACCCTCTCAGCTACACCGATTTCGAACTTGACGATGGGGATTCAATACGGTTGGTCGTCGATTTCGACGCCGCTCTTCTCGATGGCGGGACGCACCAGGCGGATAGCTGCGAGAGTTTCATAAACTTCCGCGCCGCCCAGTTCACACGTAAACCCGACATCGCCCGCGTAGTAATCGAGATAAAGAAAGATCGTGGCATAAGGCCGAAATACAGCATCGACAGAAAGCCTAACGGTTTGTGGATCGGCCTGCGCCCCAACGCATTCGACGTCGAACTTAATGTCGTCGAGGATGGCTGCGTCGCCGAAATCACCCACGCACGTTATGACAAACTCGATTCAGAACTAATCACGGATAACGGCGAGACAAAACTTGTGCTCGATTTCACCGGGGCACGTTTCCCCGAGGGTGTGGAAACGGTACCGGGTATCGGCCCCATCTCACGGGTGAGATTGGCCGACCACGATGGTGATGTCCGCATCGTCTTCGACCTCCTTGCGCCGGTTGACTTCTCCATCGACGAAATGGGTTTAGGCAAAGTACGCGTTACATTCAGCGGACTTCGCGGCGATCTCATCGGGCGTGTCATAGTGATCGATCCGGGGCATGGCGGGCGCGACAGCGGGGCTGTTAAGGGTCACGTAATGGAGAAAACCCTCAATCTCGAAATGTCCTTGTGGCTTGCGGATGAACTCCGAAGCTATGGAGCCACTGTTTATCTCACACGCACAACGGATATATATCTCTACCTGGAGGAGCGCGTGGAATATGCCAGGCATCACCGCGCCGACCTGTTTATCTGTATCCATACGAATGCAACACGCCAGCCTGTGACCGAAGTCCATGGCCCGTTGATCCTCTTTGACGAAAATTGCGAGAACATGGATCTGCTTGAGATCGCCTACGAGGAGATGGTCAAGCATGGCGGTCGCGAGGGATTGGGCCCACGCCTGGATGATCGGGGTCTTTATTTGCTGAAAAACCGCGGCGATATGCCAATCCTGTTTATTGAAGCTGGCTTTATGACAAATCCCACGGATCTGAAGCTCCTGACTCAGCCTGAAGGTGAATTCAAACGCAACCTGATGCATGGAGTCGCCATCGCCGTTCTTCGCTATTACACCGGCAATTACATCCCGGCTCCTTTCTCACTGGATGACTCCTACGGTTTCGATCACAGTCTCTTCACGCTGCTTGATGAAGACGGGCTTTTCGGAGATTAGACCAATCCTATAAATCAACTTTTATAGAGCAAGCCGGGTACCGAGAGGCTCCGACCTGCGGCGTTATATAGAGACAAGTATTGCCATTCGGGACTGTCCCAAATCTTCGCGGGACTATCCCGAATGGCACTGTTATTCGACTATTCTCACACAGGATAGCTCTCGACTTTCGCCATTGCATCGTTTTGTTTGACATTGCAGGTCTCGCGTAGGGGTGACCCGGAGGGTCACCCTCAAATGCCGGGTGCTATATGGCCATAGGGGTAGGGAGAATCAGTTACCTGATTCCCCCCCCCTCCGAACCGTGCG
>CBDVBS010000040.1:0-14247 GCA_965372275.1 uncultured bacterium
GCTCGTAGTAGGGCACCGCTGTCCTCGAAGACTCGGATAGCGGTGGCACACGGACGGATTAGCTATGGCACACGGATGGATTAACTATGACACACGGATTGAATAAAGGTGCCACCCGGATGGGTGGCACACGTTGAATTCATGCATCATTGCGAATAGAACAGGGACGGGCCTTTAGATATGGAGAACGTAACTTCCGAACAGCGCATCATACCTGTTGCCCAACGCCTACTCTACTGAGGCCTGTCCCGTATTACACCATTCCTTAGTTTTTTCAAACAACCCCACGGTTCCTTCTTATTCCGTCACGAACACGGCTCTTGCGTTACCCGGCCAGCGGAACCACCTGGTTTCCACCGGGTTAGCAGGGTCGGATACATCGACAATCCACAAGTCCCCCTGGTGGGCCGTTATGAATGCATATCCGCCCATCACGAACACGCTGCTTGATTTGCCGCGGTCCACTTCGAATGTACCGACTAACTCGGGCGCTTCAGGGTTCGACACATCAACGATGTAGATGCCGAAGTTACGGTCGGCGACATACGCATATTTGCCGTCGATGAACACTCCCCACGCCGCTCCCTTGGTTTTGACGCCATCGCCGATGAGCACGGGATTCTCGGGATCGGCAATATTTACCACCTGCAGGCCGGCCACACCGGCAGCGACGTAGGCATAACCATCAGACACCGTAAGCCCCCTCGCCATACCCGGGGGCCTGATCATGGCAACTTCGTATGTTTCAAATGGGATGCCCACATCTAAAATACTGATCCCGTGGGTGCCGCAAGCGACATACGCATAACCGTCATCGACCACGATATCCTGGTCAGCCACGATATCAACATCATATGTTGTGATCCAGAAAGCATCCGTCGGATCGGTTACATCATAAATCTGGAGCGAATTCTGCGCGGCGATATACATGATGTCACCGTCGAGACTCAATGCTCTCGCTTTGCATGGACGCGAGAATTCTATCGGGTCATCGACATCGGCCGGATCGGTGACATCGAATATTTGCATTCCGCCAGAACCGTCGGCGACGTACGCCCAGTTATCCTTCACAATGACATCGAGCGCCTGGTTGCGAACGGTATCGTAATCACCAATTTCCTCGGGATCCGAAGGGTCGGATACATCGAATATCTGGAACCCTCCTTCGTAGAATGCCACGTAGGCTTTGCCCGGCATTTCACCGAATGCACCGGCTATGCTGCCGCTAAGCCCCAAGATTATTACAATAGCAACAAAGGTTGTAACCCTGTTCATAATAAACCTCCTTATCGCGTTGCTGGACGGGGGAATACTCCCGACCATCTTTTTACCTTTATCTATTCGCATTTGATGTGTCTATGTCACACTAACCATCCACTACGAGTGCAGCGAAATCTTAACTTATTATTCGCCTTTTGACAATTGGAATGCCTTTTCATTGGATTCCAGGGCATAGGAATGCGTAATTAATTTAACTGCTGATAACCCGAATTTATTACGTTTTAATGTATTTATTTTCATAAAAATGCATCTAATCATATGTAGATTAAGGGTTCACATTAAGGTAAGCCGAGCACCAAGCACAATTGAGAATGGAATGACAATTCGAGGATCTACTTAGGGGGGTTGGATATATTCCTGAGTAGGGAATTTACAATCAAGGAGACCTATCATGAAGGGAAGCGCAATTCTCTGTCTCGTATCGTTTCTGTTTGTCATTTTTCTTGTTTCGTGTTCAGGTGGTGGAGGGAACATCGTCACGCCCGATCCGGGTTCTTCGGCAGCTCCTATTGATGAAGCATCCGGGCAGGTTCTGACCCCGCCTCCGGACGTATCCGGGGCGACTACCTGTTTCGGCCTGTGGCAGTTCGTTGCCGATAAGGCTACTGGCAAAGCTGATTTAGTCCAGCTCAGAACGGCGGACAAGATTCTGAACGTGCTGGGCTTCATGGAGCCACCCCCACTCAGCCTGATGGATTTGGATTGGCCTAATCTTAACATCGACTTCCCAAACGGCACTGTCGATGTCGGTGTCAAATTTACACATCCGATAAATGATGGCATCTTCACGGGGTTTGATGTTCGGGGCGTTGTATTCGGCCCCGAGGTCACCAATGCCGATGGGCTGACCATCATTCCAAGCCCCGAATTTTTCAAAGGGGTGCCGTTCGGCTATCAAGACGGCCTTCTTGGAGCGCCGGATAGCCACGCTGATTATGAGGGCTTGGCGGGCTACAAGTACTTCTGTGACGACCTTGGGCCGGATGATGATTTGACAGAATTTTTCTCCGATCCCGCGAATCTCATCTACAGGGGTAGTTTCTCTCCCAATAAGAAAATCCAGCGCAACTACCACCTCGATTGGAACAATGTTGAGCATAATTTCCTGGTCTTCAACTACGCAATTTACGCCAACTACGATTGGCCAGTTGGAGAGGCCCCATGGTTTGTCGATGACTGGGAGATGAGCACCGCCAACAGCGCGGAGGCATTCTGCTGCAACGTGACGGAGCTTGCAAACGACCTCTACTTTGCCGATGGGTCTGGTGGCGGCGACATCAGCCTACAGGTAGAAGTGTGGGACTGGCAGGATGATATCGCCGATGTTACGATCAAATCCCTGGAACCGGGTGTGATTGCCGAGACATCCTACGATGTCGGTTTGGGTAATATGGGCACCGATTACTCTTATGGTTTCGAATTTAACTACGTGCCTGGCACCCCGACCACCACCGGCGATTTGGATATCCTCATCACCGCTACCGACAGTAAAACCTTCGGTGAATGCTGGTTCCTCGACATGCTTCCGGCGAGCAACAGTATGTATGATGAATTGATTTACAACTGCTTCGTTCATACGGCATCCGTTGCCGCAAACCAGCCACCGGTTGTGGATGGCGTTTACTTAGACGGTCCCAGTGGCTGCTGCTGCCAGTTTCATGCTGATGCCACCGACGCCGAAGATCCCACGGCTGATCTGGTCTTCTGGTGGAGCGTAGAAGAAACCGGTGAACCTCCCGTATATGATGACAACAGTGGTGTTACCTCAGGTGATACCAACACCATCGTAATCATTATCCCAGTCCCCGGTGACTACACTATCGATGTGATGGTCGAAGATACAGACGGAGGTCAAGGCTTCGCTCCTGATCCCTATGATGGTTCCTACGGTAGTGGGCTCAGGCTGGTAGAGGCACCGCTTGTTGACGGCCAGAATCCGATCGACATCGGTGTTGACCCTGTGGATGAAGGTAATGTGTTTGTCCTCGGCGATGTCCCCGGCGACTCACAGGGTCTAAGCTCTGTCACCGTTTGGAACACTGACATGGAGCACCAGATCACCTTCAACAACATCGGTTCCGGTATCACCTCGGGTCCCAGTCCTTCTTGCCCGCCAAGCGCACTTGACGTTGCGCAGAACAACTACTTCACCATCTGCTGGCCGGAAGAGGATCCGGGGTGCTCTAATGGTGCCCCTCACGACTGGAGCTTCAACAAGGCGACCGGTGCCTCTACTGGCAATGGTCGATGGTTTGTGTCGTACCTGTACCCCTATGATTGCTTCAACAACAATACCGCCACCTCTGGGAAATGTGGTAACACAGGTGCATTTTGCGACTATCAGTGGTACACGGACGAGGCCCTCTACTACCACTGTGATAACCCTTTCAATTCCTGGCTGGGAGCTGGGTGGAGGACTAGTGATGTGTACGGTGTCAGCGGTCCCGGCGGTGTAATGTTCCCGCCTAACGTCCCGTACCCCAGGGTCGATTTTTGCACATCGGCAAACAACCACGCCTATATCATTGAGGGCTCACCTGAGAACTCCATCGAGGCCTGGGCAACATGGGATTCGCCTGATTTACACTACAACGTTTCCCACATGTTGTTCCGTGCCACGTTTACAAATGAGCCCATCGATGTCAGCGTTGACTCCAACAACAGGGTCATTGTGCTCACCGACACTTCCGAACTTTTCTTCTTCGACGGCAACCTCAGCCCCGAGACTCCCCCATCCCTCGACCTCAGCGGCTGCGTGGACGACCCCATCGCTGTTGACGTGGACCTCACCAATGATGAGATATACGTCCTGAGCGAAAATGGAGTGACCATCGTTATTTCGCAATAACGTCGGGCTTACGATATATCGGGGCACCCTTGTCCCGATACACAGGAAGGCAACAGAGGAGATTTCGGGACACGGGTGTCCCGAAACATCAAGGAGTAGAGGATTTTGTGAAATCTCAGTAACTGCGGGTGCTGCGTATCTTAGTACGTTGCGCCCGTTTTTCATTTAGATGGATGGCGCACATCTATTGATGTGCGGTTTAGATATATATGACCGAACATTTCGCACATCAATAGATGTGCGCCACCCGACCATGTGTGCCACATATTACACACACTACATATTTACGATGTATCGGGACACCCTTGGGGCTGTTGAAAAAATACCAGACCCCTGATTGGGTTTTGGGAATTTATTCCCGAAACTGTTCTTGAGACTTTTTAAGGGTTTCGGGAATAAATTCCCGAAACACCGAACCCCGGAATTGAAACAGCATTCACAACCTCTTAAAATACCTGTATAACTTTTTAGCAATTTTTGGGACAAAATGGCCTTTATGGAAAAAAAGTTCCATTTTTGATGGGAATTATTGGGAATATTGGTCAAAATATCCCCCACTAACATGGATGTTATATATGGCTAATGGTTATTTATCGAATCGGCAATGGTCGATTCGGTTCAGGAGGTAGCAATGAGCCGATCCGCACATGCGGACGAGTTGACCATTAAGGTTAATTACGTCCGTGACTGGTTGAACAAAGCTGAGGATGCGATTCGCCGCGGGGATAATATCGACGCGGTGACTAAGCTTGCATTGGCGAAAGCCGACACAACCAATCTCATCACACAACTCATACCGTCGTCCAAGGAGCTTCGCGGCGTACAGACCGCGAAGGCGCGTACGTTCACGGTGCGCAAGCTCGCAATGTATGTTTCACCGCTCATCCTCGTGGGCATATTCCTTCTCGGCATGGCAACCAGTGGAACCTTGAATTCAGGCAACAATGAACCGAATATAAATACCCCGGTGATAACGGCACTTCGTTCGATCGACCGTACAACTCCGAGCAGCACTATTGCACCGTTCGTCGTTCCCGCAGCCGTTGTGGAAAATGTTGAACCCGCCCCGGTAACGGATGTGAATCCCGAACGTACGGTTGTCGCGAATAACCCGCCCACATCACGACCGGTGAGGGCCACGCCTTCACCGCCCAAGGATGAGCCGGTGGAGACGCCGTCGAAGCCGGTAGTCGTTTCGGCGGATGTCCCGGACACCGGAGACGATTCGATTGACCTGTTCGATCTGGGATTGAATGTGATTCGCTCGGCCCGGGAAAACATGGGCCGTTGATTGTATGTAAATTTGTTTGCGGGCTGCGCTGCAGTCCGGGTTTAAGCCGATAGCGGCTAAAAAACTGAATACAGGGCCGGAAATCCAAGCGGAACTTGGAGCCGGTCGCTATATGCGGCCATTTTGGTATTTCCGGGGGGGGATAACTAAGTGGATATGCGGAGAACAAAGAACAGAGGCAAGGGAACGAATGTGAAGCATATGTTAAAAGCACAAACGATACTTTGGACAATCATTATCGCGGTTGTTGTGGCCTTCATCGCCGCGCCGCTGCCGGTAATGGCTCAAGAGGATGGCGAGACATCCGGCGGTCTTATTATCAAGGCCATCGAAATCCGGGGGAATGACAGGATCGATGACAGGACGATCATCAATGTCATGAAAGGACGTTCGGGTGATGCATTCTCGGCGAATATCCTGTTCGATGATCTCACCCGGATCAACGATCTCGGTTATTTCCGCACCATGCCGACCCAGTTGAAGGAACCCCTTGAGGGCGGCGTGAAGATAATCATCATCGTCGAGGAGAACCCGGAGTTCGCCGGGTTCCAGGTTGAGGTCATCGGTGTTCCGATTTATACAACTGATGAGATCGAGGATGTTTTCTTCGGGGAATACACACCCTCCGTCGGAGAGTTGATCAACAACAACGACCTCCTCGAAGCCTATGTGGCGGTCGAGCGAATCTATCGCGACGAAGGTTACACCGCGGCGAGTATCACATCCGCCGAAGTCGGCGAGGACGGCATTATCCGCCTGGTGATCCACGAAGGCATCATCCATTCGATCACCGTCGAGGGCCTGAATAAGACCAAGGATCATGTGATACTTCGCGAAGTGGAGTTGAAACAGGGGGATATCTTCAACGCCGGCATCCTTCGGGACAATCTCCAGGAAGTCTATAACCTCCAGTTGTTCCAGGATATCGAGGTCGATTTCGGCCTGACCGAGGACAGGGAGGTTGACCTGATTATCAAGGTCGAGGAAGCTCGCACCGGGCAGATCGGATTCGGGGCGGGTTATTCCACAGAGGATGGTTTACTTGCGACATTCTCCTACAGCGAGTTGAATTTCAGGGGGGTGGGGCAGAAACTCCAGGGTAATGCCCAGATAGGCGGCCCCGATCCGGATTTTGCCCTGAGCTTCTTTAATCCGCGTATCGACAAGAAGAACACTTCCTTTTCGGTAGAGGGCTACACGACGAACACCACGAACCGGGAACGTTCCCTTGACGACCCCGATATATTTACGCGTTACACAACAAGCCGGAGAGGCGGGTCCGCCGGAGTTGTCCGGTATCTGAGCAATGATGTCAGCCTGCACTTCAATTTACGGTTCCTGAGCGGTGACATCGAAGTCACCGAGGGGCCTCCGTTGCAGGATGTCAGTGAGTTCGCTCGACGCGGACTTATCGACGGCACATCCAACGCCTTCAGCGCCAAGCTCACGTACGACACGCGCGACTTCATCTTCGACCCGTCGGAAGGCAGCAAGTTTTCAATCGGGACGACACTGTTCGGTAGTCTCCTCGGAGGCGATTTCGACGCATTGAAATACGAGGCCGAGTATTCGAAATACTTTCTGCTTAACAAACCCGACGAGAAGGATTTCACCATAAGTCCGACCCGTTTCAGGGAGAACCATGTGATCGCCTTCCGCCTGATGCTCGGTGCCGCTTCCGGTGACCTGGGGCTGATGGACAGGTTCGAGGTCGGCGGCGCGATGAGCCTGAGGGGCAGCGATGTCGCGGTACAGACCGGCGACAAGGCAATGCTGTTCAACGCGGAGTATCGTTTCCCGGTGATGAACAACATGTCGGCGGCGGTGTTCTTCGACAGCGGGACGGCAGCCCAGCCGGGGGATACCCTGAATTTCGACAACCTTATCCACTGCGTCGGCGGCGGTATCCGCTACCATATCCCGTTCTTCGGGGTCGCGCCGATAAGGCTTGAATATGGATATGACATGACGAACGGCAAGGGCCAGTTCGTCTTCGGCTTCGGCCAATTGTTTTAGCAACGCACAGGCCGTGACATGGGATTCACGGGCTGCTTAGAAGGATTATGAGTTTTGTGAATTGAATGGGCTTCTATACATACTGATTATCACGGGTCTGCTCTTCTCGCTGACGGGCACGGCGTACTCCGCCGATCCCGAGGAAGGCCAGGTAGAGGAAGTTCGGTTGACTCTCAGCTTCGAGCCGGGAGTCCCTGAGCCTATTGAGACGGGACTGCATTCGGTTATCTTAGCAACGCTGAATGATGTCCTCATCGAGAATCAGTCAAGCCCAGTAGCCTCGCTCAGGCGTCATACCGAACAGGTCAGCCTTGCCCTGAAGGAAGGCCTGAATGTGGTTCTCGAACCGAAGGGCTTCAGCTTACGTGAAATCAGGCTCGACATCGCACAAACCACCATAGCCGAGATCGGGATTGTCCCCGCCGGCGGTGTATCCGGTGAACCCGGCCCGGCCTGTACCGGGCTGGAGATCGAGCTGGATCCAGGTGAAGTCAACGATTTCTGGCATCCGGTATTTCGCGAAAGCCTCGAGGCGGTTCGCGCTGACGCCGAGGCTTACTACCTGCACTACACCCTCGGACTTCCGCTGGTTGCCACCGACAAGAGTTTCATCAACAACGCCATTGCCCCATTCATAAGTGATACAAGCCCGGTAAGCGGGGCATTCCCGCATTACAGCCTCAGCAACGAGCTTGATATCGCGGAGACTTCAATCCTTACGATCAGATTATCGGAACCGGTTGACCGCGTGCGTATCCTTCGGGTCAGCATGTCCGGGGACACGGTGCCAAATGTCGTGCTTGACAGGCTGAGGGATGCTATAACCTCTCACTCGGATGTTGCGGTCGGGATGCCGAGATCGCTGGTGCAGGACGACCTCGCAAGGATAGGCGGGTATTTCGCGGCTCTCGTGGAGAGTGAGGAGACCGCGCAATTCTTCGATGCTGATGCCTCTATTGATTTCAACTATGAAGATGAGGACGACTCGCTCATTGTGCTCTGCGAAGTGCGTTCGGGAACATACGACATCAACCTTCGCGGCTACATCGATTTCGGTCTCGAAGATGCCGATTCCTCCGAAGTTGAGGGACGGATCGGTTATTTCATGACCCATAACTTCGAATTGATGTTCGTGCTCAACTTGTATACAACCGACATGACCCTCGAACCGGACGCGCTGATCGGGTGGCGTCCCAAGGAGGGAACATTCTTCGCCGGGGGATATGACATCGACGCGAAGGACCATAAGTTTTTCTTCTCCCAACGGCTTGGAGGGAATTTCTTCTGCGAGGGGGAGATATTCGGGGAGGACGATCGCAGTCAGTACGGGATCCTGTATCGATTCCACCAGTATTTCTCCGGCGGGCTTTACGCCACCGGCGGCGGTGATTACTGGTTCCGCACGACATTCAGGCTTTAGGCGGCATGAATGAAAGAAACGAATATTTAGGTGATTTGAAATGAAACGGTATTACAAATTTATTATCGGTCTTGTTATCGGGATGACGGTCGTAACGTTCATGGCTCCCGGCCTGGCAGGTGCCGCGGGGAGCACGGTCGGAGTTATCGACTTGCATAAAGCGGTGACATCCCATCCGAACTACGAAGCGAACATGGCGATATTCGAAGACTTCGAGGCCTTGCAGTACGCGCGCCTTGACTCCTTCAGGGACAGGGAACTCACGGACGCCGAGAAAACCGAGGTGTTGAGTATCAGGCTTGAGATCGAGGAGGAAGTTGCCGGGAAACTCAGCGAATTGACCGCGTCATTGGAAGACGATGTCTGGAACGCGGTGCAGGCAGTCGGCGCCGAATCGGGTATCGAGATAATCATCGATTCGCAGATTGTCCTTTACGGCGGTATGGACCTGACTCCCGCCGTTATCAACGGTCTCAGTAAATAGCGAATGAAATGGACTGAGCGAAATATCGGTATTCTGTTTGTCCTGTGCTGCTTCACATTTGCAGGTTGCGGCGGCAACGCCGAGGGGCCCCAGGTGAATCCACCGGGATGGGAACCGACATCGGTGGAATCGTCATCCCCGTCGCCGCTCGATCCGTATGAGAAAGCGGGCGAGTTAGAAACGCCGCAATCACTTTTCAATGCGGATGATTTCGCCCGGGAGTTGTCGGTCCTGTTCACCCGGGCCGCCGGCGAAGTCGCGAAGCTGGATGCCGAGACGCGGATCGATTCGGAGTTCGCTTCAGACGCGGCGAAGATGCTCGATGAGTCGGCCGTCACCCTGAAGGACCTTGCCGATATGGGTTACGAGAGCATTGAGACCGAGCTGCTCGATGCATACCGTGAATACGCCCGGAAAACCGGGGCCATGGAGGATATGCTCAACCTCGGCGAGGGAATGCTGCAGCTTCTCGACGATACCGAAATCGGCGATCCGATCTACACCCTCGAGCTGCTCGATATGAAAGAAGAATACTGGCGCGAGAGGATGGACAAAATATCAGGCGAGCTTGCGGCGGAGCGCAGCAAATTCATCTTCGCGAAGGATGCAATGCTGATTGCCCGGGAATCATCCATCGTCGCCAATCAGCAGGTGGTCGTCAATTTGCTGGAAGAAGAACTCAGTGCGTTGGCTGACGATTATGCCATGCGGGTCCGGAACGCGATAGATACCGCCGCCGGGAATGCCGGGCTCAATGCGGCACTGGGACATTTCACCGCCGGTGATATCAGCGGGCAGGTCGCCGAGTTTGAAACCGATTTGGAAATGAAACATAAGAAGATAGAAATAATTACAGGGAGTTGAGTCAGTAGCACGTGGATGCCGGAGTTGAAATAACACTGTCGGAAGCCGCGAAATTCGTGGGCGGTAAGCTCGTCGGACCCGACGCGATGGTTCACCGGTTCTGCTCTCTCGACGCGCCGCATCCGGGGGCGGTGGCATTTGTCGAACACGCGAACCGTTTCGATAAGTCAGCGGAACAACGCCCGTCGGGTCTGATAGTCAAGAATGAAATCGATGGCATTGATGATATCGGGCAGATCATAGTTGAGAATCCACGCCTGGCGTTTGTCAAATTAATGAAATATTTCCACCCGCCGGTTGTGGTCGAGGACGATTTCAGGCATCCGAGTGCCGTCATCGCGGAAGATGCTGCAGTGGGTGAACCGGTTTATATCGGGCCGGGATGCGTGATTGAGTCCGGCGCGGTTATAGAACAAGGCTGCCGGCTGACGGCGCAGATTTATATCGGACGTGATACCCGCATCGGGGGCAAATGCCTCATCCAGCCGGGCGTGACGATACTGCACGATGTCCGTATCGGTGAGAGGTGCATCATCGGTCCCGGTGTGGTGATAGGCGCGGACGGCTTCGGGTTCGTCCCTGAGGGTGATGTGATCCACAAGGTTCCGCAGGTCGGTATGGTGATAATCGGTGATGACGTCGAGATCGGAGCCAACTGCTGCATCGATCGGGCGACCATCGATGCCACGATGATCGGCGATATGACCAAGCTGGATAACCTCGTGCAGGTTGGGCATAACGTGCTCATCGGCAAGCGCGTCAGGCTGGCCGGGCAGGCGGGAATAGCGGGCGGGGTGACACTCGGCGATGACATAGTTGCGGGTGGACAGTCCGGTTTCAGCAACGGTGTACATTTAGGAAACAGGATAATGGTCGGCGGCCGGGCGGGCGTCTTGCACAACGTGCAAGACGATATGGTCGTCAGCGGATTCCCGGCGAGGGAGCATCGTCAACAGCTCAAGGTTGAAGGCGCCATGCAGCGGCTTCCAAAAATATTCAAGCGCCTCAGCAGGTTGGTTGATGAAATGGGGGATGAAAAAGAGGATCGGTCAAAGGAGTAGATGAACATGAAGATTCATCCTGCCGCGTTAGTGGAAAAGGATGCCGAAATTGCGGACGACGTGGAGATCGGCCCGGGTGCCGTGATAGGCGCCGGTGTCAAGATCGGTTCGGGCTCATTCATCGGGCCGCATGTCGTTATCGACAAGGGCACCGTGTTAGGCTCGGACGTGCGTGTATTCACCGGTGCGGTAATCGGAACGGAGCCACAGGATCTGAAATACGGCGGGCATCCAACGAACGTGGAAATCGGCGATGGAACCATCATAAGGGAGTATGTCACAATCAACCGCGCGACCGGTGAGGGTAATGCCACGCGGATAGGCAAGAATTGCCTGCTTATGACGAACGTTCACATCGCGCACGAATGCACGGTCGGTGACTTCGTGGTGATATCCAACCTCACCGCGTTAGGCGGGCATGTCGAGGTTGAGGATCACGCCGTGATCGGAGGAATGGCGGTCATACACCAGTTCGTAAGGGTCGGACGCATGGCGATGATCGGCGGGGCATCGGGACTTATGAAGGACGCACCGCCGTTTATGATTACATTTGGATATCCCCCGGCGCGTGTTTATGGCGTAAACAAGGTTGGCCTCAAGCGTCAAGGTGTTGCCGACAACGTGCGGGAGGATATCAAGCGCGCATTCAAATTCCTGTTTCGCTCAGGTCTGAACTATTCACAGGGGCTGGAGCGGATACGCCGGGAAATCGAACAATCGACCGAGATCGAACAGCTAATCGAATTCTTTGGGAAAACGAAACGCGGTGTCAGCCCGTCATCGCGACAGAACGGCGTGCATCATTCAGATTCGGGTAATTATCCCGAAGGCGCCCTGAAAGATACTGTCTCGATGGCAAAGAAGCACGGCGCAATCTGAGGTTGTGTATTTTAAGTGCTGGAAATGGATATTAATTTTGATAAAGCTCTGTTGTCGCTTGATATCCGTTTATTTTTCGGGAATCAAAAAACTTTCTACAGGAGGATGCCATGCGTTTGGGCGTAATTGGTGTCGGATCGATGGGTAAGAACCATGCCCGGATTTTTTCCGAGCTTCCGGGTGTGAATTTAGTGGGGGTCTGCGATGCTGACAAGCGTCGTGCGATGGAAATCGCCGGGAAGTACGGCACGCAATCCTTCACGGACTATAAGGAATTCCTCGACCAGGGACTCGACGGGGTAAGTGTTGTCGTACCCACTCACCTGCACAAGGAGGTGGCAATCGCGGCAATCGAAGCCGGTGTGAATGTGCTCATCGAAAAACCGATAGCCGACACCGTTGTCAATGCCCAGCATATCTTCTATGAAGCCGAGCGTCGTAACCTCAAGCTGATGGTGGGACATATCGAGCGATTCAATCCCGCCGTCGCCGCGCTCTACCGCACCATCGAAAGCGGTGTTTATGGCAAGCTGCTCGGTGTAAGCACCCTGCGGCTCGCGCCATACCCGGTACGCGTTGTTGATTCGGGAATCATCCTCGACATCGGATGTCACGATATCGACATCATCTCCTACCTCGCCGGCGAGCCGGTGCGTGAAGTTTACGCGATCGCATCATCCAATGTTCACCACCTCGAAGATCACGCGCTGCTTTCGCTCAACCTCGAAAGCGGCATCGTTGGACATATCGAGACATCGTGGCTGTCCAATATAAAAGTACGCAAACTGTTCGCGTCGCTCGAAGGCGCGCACGCCCAGCTTGATTTCATCGACCAGACGCTCGTCCTGTACGATGAAGAGAGCACCTACGCCCAGGAAGTTGAAGTGGGCGAACCGCTAAAAGAAGAGCTGAAATGTTTCGTCGATTGCCTTGAGAGAGACCTCCGTCCGCCGGTCAGCGGCGATGAATCGATACACGCCCTCGGCGTCGCGCTCGGGGCTATCGAGAGCTACCAGCGTAACCTGCCTATGCGTATCCACGGCGACGGCGCATTCGACTTCCTCGCCGAAGTTGTGAGGGAGAATGATATGGGGTTGTAGGGGGCAAGGGGTAGAAGTATTGCTCGCAATTGATAATCCGGAATGTAAATTACCATTATAATAGATGTACAATAACCGTGTGCCACCGCTACTGACCGTCTTCGGGCATAGCGGTGTTTTATGGAAAGGAACAACATAATGCCGATTGAAAGAGATCTATGGAAATACATGGACACCATCTCCGAAGAATTGGTATCTACAAAAGACAGAATTCGTCATCTAATCGGTGCTGCTAACTGGGGAAAAGAAGGTGAACACAAAGAAGCGGTACTGAGGAAAACCTTACGGGCTCTACTGCCGGAAAACCTCAGGATTGGCACAGGCTTCATCTTGAATGAGAATGAAATATCTACACAAATAGACATCCTTATAACAGACAAGGGAAGGCCAACATTGTTCAAGGATGGTGATTTCACAATCGTTACACCGGATGCTGTAAAAGGAATCATCGAAGTCAAAACGAAGGTCCGTGGGCCTAAAAAACTAAAAGAAGAGTTAGAAAAAATCTCTCAAAATGTTAAGTTGTTTTGGGCAGGTAGGAAAGAAGAACGTTCAAGGGAGATAGGCTTTTTAACAGAGCAGGCGAAAAGAATCAGGCCTTATATCCTCTCAGGATTATTTATATATGAGAGTATGTCAACCAAACCTGAAAAGATGAGAGAATGTTTGGAGAAAGTCAAGGATGAATTCAAACATCCTAATGTTGTGGATCTTTTGATGGTAGGACCGGATATCCTTTTCATATATGGGCAGTCATTTCCCCGTATACCCGGCATGCCACCCTTAATAGGATGGGCAAAGTGGGAAGAGAAAAACCTGGCATACGCACGTTTTATATCCACTTTTGCATATAATTTGAGTGATCCGATAACAATACCCACCGAATGGGCATGGTTCCCACTGGAAAAGGATTCAGGGGAAAAGGAAGGGAGCACCGCTATGCCCGAAGACGGTCAGTAGCGGTGGCACACGGCTATGATAGTTTATGACAGAATCTAAATAC
>CBDVBS010000041.1:0-14075 GCA_965372275.1 uncultured bacterium
GACGGCGAATACGGCGGCGGCGGCTTGTCACTGGATATCACCGTGTACCAGTGGAAACCCGCGGACACCATCAGGAGAGTGTTCTTCGAAGGGGCTACAGTCATAGCGCCGCACGACAGCCTTACACCGATTGAGGAAGGAAGCGGATGGGCTAAGTACAACGTCCACACATCATTCGCCGCGCCGATATCGACCGACCCGATCGATCTGATAATCGGAGTCGAATCGAACATCGATGTTGCAGACCTTGAAATGTATGAGCTCAAGCCTGCCGTCTTCATCGACTATGAAGTTACAGTGGGAACAACCGCTCCCCCGGGAACGCCGGGAACACTGAAAGGAATACGGATGAATCCCATCGAGCCAAATCCGCTTCCGGTTGATTACCCGAGGCCTGAAGTTCGTGACGGGCATCAGGTTGTAACCTACGACGATTACAGCTATGCCGAGTCGGTCGATGGCGGCAAGACCTGGCAATTTTATCCTGATGTTTTTCTTCCCGAAGCGGCTGATAAGCATTGCCGCTCAATTGACATCGGATTCGACCACAGATTGTATTTTCTTTTCTCTGATTACTTACTCGCAATTGAATCGGCTCCCGGAAGCCATGAATTCGTTTTTTCTGACCTCTCTGATGATCCGGTAGTTAGCATTTTAGAATATGGGACGAATAAAGTTCTTTGCGGCCCCGATGGAATCATTTACCTGTTTGAACTTCACGGTGAGACCATTAAAATGGTTTTCTCGACCGACGGAGAAACCTTCTACGGTCCATACAAGATAATAGATGATTGTGACACTATATATTATCAGCACCCACTTTGGCTTGAGATTGCTATTGATAATACTATATTCTGTGCTTATAAAGACACGAGCGGTGATTATGTATTGAAACGAGGGAGTATCGATGGTGGTATCCTTGAAACAACATTCCTCCCCACAGAATATCTACATGGCGGCGAAATTGGTTATCCAAACCATGAGGCATTTCACCTCTCCAATGATATGCAGCGTGTTCTGATTTGCGTCAGGTTTGGTCCTGATGACTTTCCAGGCATGCCTGGCCTTAACTATGGGGGAGTGAATTATTCACTCAGCAATGACTGGGGCGCGAGCTTCCCGAAATTCACCACAAGCTCACGTTCTTGTGAGTTCAGGCTTGGCGGTATTCAAATTTGGCACAACTTCAGCACACTTATGCCTGATAATGGAATGGTTTCACTAAGCCAATTCGGTGTGCTTGACACTCCATGGTACCTCATTATACCCTGGGATATTCGATATATGCTCTCCTACACGCCTGATGGTATCGAATGGTCACACACTTATCTCGAGCGTTATACGAACGAAGAAATAACAAATCTGGCCATTGGATGGGAGAATGGTTTCTCTCTGGCGAGAGAAGAGCATCTGATTACCGTTGATTACTCATGGTATTAACACTGGGACAACCAGTGATTACCAATCTTCTTCACCCTTGTAGTAGTCGGTATTGTAATAGAAATCGATTGCTTCAGTGACCTTCGGTTGAATGAATCCGCCTGTCGAAGTTAACCTTCTCACGTAAACATCCATCCTGTGCATATCATGGTCATAATCCGCTTCGATGATATAAATATCACCGGGATAATCACCATGTGATGAATAGACTATTGCCGCTTCGGTGTGACCGAAAGGATAAGCTCCATAGCCACCTTCTATGATTTCTTCATGATTGTCTTCATCATCGGGATCCCGAATCAGGTTATTGTTGACCACAACCGATGGTATGCCTGCATGGGGCGACCAGCCTTCCGTCAGATTAGTATCACCATACAAATCAGGACTGACGGCAAGTAGCAAGCCAGCGAAAATTCCGGTTTCATTGTCGATACCGCTTTGACAGGTCGCCAATGATAAACCACCTGAGTCAAAATTAGCGCCGCGTATATTGTATCCCCCCTGCTCGTCAAATTCGTACATCATCCATGAGTCATTATCGGGCAGCACGTTTGTCGAGCCTTGGACAAGCCAGGGTGAAATCGATTTACTCTGAATGAAGAATGGTTCATTTTCAGGCACGAAGCCAAGCAGAGAATCATCAACGGCGCCTCTCAGGTTTACGAAGTATTCGGGGTTAACCCTTGCGCCGTACAACTGCATACCACCGTATCCTTCGGCTATATAAGTCACCCACATTCCGGTGGGCGATATTGCCACGGTTGAATAGTGGGCTTCAATGCCGGAGTGCGCGGAACCGGACCACCAGTCGGGATAATCACCGTAACCGGTATTATAATGACCATAGTGCAGATAATTATGCTCATACCTGAGGTTGTCATTATCATCAATCTCCGGCAAGCCGGATTTCCATGCGAAGGGATAATGCTTCTTCACTTCCGGAGGGAACCAAGTCTGAACAGTTTTAGTTTCATCGTTAACCGCGGTAACAACCAAATCGACTACACCGATCTCCGTTGGCCTGAATGGAAATTGGCAGCAGTTGACCGCGTAGTTCTGCATCGGGGACGCGACATAATACACAATGCAATCCTCGACTGGGTGAGGACATTGATCCCACCCTCCATAGGCATAATAAACATCTTGCGGATAAATCGGGCCTGAGACATCGGCATGACCGCAGTCATCGTTGCCGTCTGTAACCCACCCCCAGTTACCTGACGCGGTTCCAGCATCGTTGTTATGGAAATCATTCATGATATATGAGTAATCAGGTTCGCCCGGAGCTGTTAAATCCCATTCCGTCCGGAATATTACCTTTCTCCCACAGGGACTGATCGCCGTATCATAGCAGCGCTTTATTTCTCTCGGTTGAGCATAGGGGGCTCCCGAACCCGTATAATTTTCTCTTCTGGTTCCAGGATCTTGTACACCGATTCCCGGACACTCCCCCTTAAACGGATGCCACAGGTAGTTATACTCTCTTTCGGGATTTGTGCCTATATCAAAAGGTGTGTAAGTATTAACCTCATCTCCCTGCTCATCATCAATCTCAAGGGTGCGTATCTGTTGTTCGCCGGCCTGGCCGAACACGAATTTCAGGGGATTTTCTCTGTCATATGCGAAACCATGCTTTGCCACGTCATATAACGCCGGAGTAATACCTTCTGCCGACAGGTCAATACGTTTCATCTCCTTCGTCATGGAATTGATGAGAACCAGGTCTCCCGCCTGGGTGGCGGTAACGAAGTGGTATCCTTCATTGAACCCGTTTTCAGCATCTCTTCTAACATAAGCGAAATCGATAACCTTGGTGTATCGATATTCATACGGAGGATCTTCAGGCTCAACAGTAAGCCTTAGCGGATAAATACCTGTGGTACCGCCGAGGGGTATTATTTGCCCCGGCAAACTGTATTCGTTGTTTCCGATGTGGATAAGGGGAATCGATTCAAATCCTTGTAGAATAACGTTATAGGAACCAGGATCGCCTTGATGGTAAACATGCACGGTCAATTCCGCGGAGCATCGCGCTTTCACCGGATCGAAATCCCAGTATGGATCACCCTTATCGGCAGTGGTATATACATCAGGAGCTTTAGGGGGGTTATCCCTGTGACATTTAATCTCTACAGTCTCTATCTTCACCGGCTGCGTTGTATTGAGATCATTTTCCGCCATGATGATAACATACCAGGATACGGGCCAACAGGCGTTTTCAGGGAAGTAAACTTCGATGTCAATCCCCGGTACGGTCTCATCAACGCCGATAGTGTTGATAACATCGAAATCATACTCCTCCGGTGCAAGGTTCCAGAACGGAAAGTCGCCAACCAGAATGTCCTGTGTCCAGGGGAGATAGAGCGAAAGCAAGACCAGTGCATCGGGCTCAACCATCTCATAGGGACCGCCCTGATCTGCGGGCATAAGAACAGCCCTCGGATTATGGATCGCCTGCCCCGTCGTGTTCTGGAAATCATGGATGCGGAACTTTATCATATGGTCTTTGTTAACTACAGACATTACCCCGCTTTCTACAGGTAACGGAGTGAATGAAATGGTATCCAACGCGTAGTGTGAGTAGTAGTTGTAACACTCGTCATATTCGAGTAGTGAAAATGCCGGTGGCGGATCAAATACACCGGCTCCTCCATCCCACGGTTCGAAAAGCGTGGTATAGGAGTCGCCGTATCTTATCTCGGAAAGAGAACCGGAATAAGGGCCATCCAGTTCTATCTTGTATATCCCGAGGGTGGGCATGTCGGAATCGACAATCCTGATAACTTCGTCAGGGCTTTGCGAAAGCCTGAGGTTCCCCTCATCACCGCCGGGCTCTATTGGATTTTTATTTGAACAGGCCTGGAGGGCCATCAGGAGAACAAGCAGGATTACTATTCTTGAGTACTTCATTATCGTTTCCTCCTATGGAATAATCCTTCCCGAGATTTTTGGACCTGTATTACACGCGTCATTCGTCAATCGGAGTTTGATGATATCGTCAGGCCATACGGGTACGGGATCCTCCCCGGGTATGTATTCGTCAGGATCCCATTCAGCGTCTTCTTCCATGAAATCGGGAATTACAAAGACAAAATATATGTCTCCATCGCTCAAATACTGCGACGTAAATACAAAAGCATGGCCGTCAGGGCTTGCTGTGGGTGAATTGTCAAAACCGAAATCAAGGTCAAATATTTCATCATGAGCCAGGTTAAGAGTAACGGTTTCAGTTAAAAGGCCGTCATCGCTGTGTGGATTAGCGTCACTGTGCAGGTAATATTCGGTAATGAAAGAGCTGCCGAGGACATCGAGTCCGCCATGGAAAATGACCCTTGCTCTTCGCGAGCCCTCGCCTTCGGGTGGTGTATCAACAAGTATCGTGCTGGGTGTTATGCCTCTCCTGTCAGCCCCTGGGGCGCCCCCACCAGGCAGGACTACACCGCCCCCGGGCGATTGACCGGCGCTCTGTTGTGTAAGTTTATGGTGTCCATCCGTCTTTGCCCTCCAGATCCAGGGAAGCAAATTCAAATAATTGGCCGGGTTGATTTCACGGCATGTTCCGTTGTCACCCCAGAACGACGGTCCGTATTCCCCGAGGCTCATTATGAAAGTGTATGAGGGAAACATCTCAACCATTTCTGCTGTTAACACGAAACCGTCCTGATCGACTCTGGCGTTCGACGCATTCGCGGCAGTTGCCATGTTGCAGCAAAGATTGCTCTCGTTAATCGGAGGATTCAAACCCTGCAGATATATTCTTTCATCGTTAAAATCCAACGAGCTGATTCCATGTTTATTATCACCGTCGACCAGATAATAGAAGCCGTAATGAATGGGCGAGCCACTTACATCGTATAAACCGCAGCCGATGTGATTGCTTCCCCTTTTCACAATCCTCATATACTTCTCATCTACATTGTGCCAGGCGTGCAGAAGATTGTCGTAGTCGCCATTGAGGTCGATATCAGTGTTAACGAAGATCGCCACGCCTTCAACGGGTGTTGAGGGATTTGCTTCACCGAACACGTACCCCGTGTAGTCGAGGTCACATTTGGTCACGGATGGTCCCCAGCAACTGAACTGCTCTCTCGGCACAGGCCTCTGGAACACATCGTCAGGTGGATCGTAGTAATATTGAAAACGGTCAGCGTGATATTCATCCTGGAACATATCGCGGACTTCAAATATCAAGTATTCCTGCGGAACACCCGAAATAAGGGGGATCCCAAAGACTCGAACAAATCTTTCACTTCGCGTTTCGTTCTCAAGGTCAAAATCGGTTCCACCTATAACTGCCGGGTAGTTGATCTGAGCCCTGAAATCCACTTGAAAAACGAGTAGTTCACCATCAGGGCTGATAACAGGATGCGAGGGAGCAGGATAAATTATTGACGAGGTATAAATTCCGTTATAACCAATGTGAACCTGATTTTCGTAAAACAGGTCCGGGAGTTCATGGATTGAAACAACATCCTGCATATTCATGCTTGCTATTACAATTCTGCTTCTGCTGCCTAATCCGGAGCCACGGATCACATCGAAAGCGATATATGCTCCGTCTTCGGTGATAGAATGGTTCTGAACATCCCATCCGGGCTCGTAATAGATTTCTGTATGTTTTGCCTGCGAACCCTGGGGTGATGGTATAACCGTCGTTCTGTAAAGACCGTAGTTACCCTTGCGTTTGGAGAGATAATCCACGAAGTACATGCCCGCCCCGTCTTCGGTCTCCAGCGGCTCGTAGACGATTACCGGGCAGTCGACTTCGATGGTATTAATTATCTCGTAGAACTCATCTTCAACATCAAAACATATACGCATATCATACTGCCCAGGTTCAACTTCGTTTTCCCAGGCAGGCATATTCGCGAGATCGAGAGTCCAATGGTCCACTGAATAGACCAGAGGGGGTTCAACAACCCCGAAAAGGGGAGATTTCAGAATACCCGTTGCACAATTTTCGTCAGTTATCTCGATCCAGTCAAAATCCATCAATTTGCACTGGAATTGCGTCTGAAAGGGCCACGCGCCCTGTGTGTCGGGAACCGGGTCAATGTCGATATCGACAACACTGAACGGATGGCTTGTACAAGGCGGCACATGAACACCGGGAGAGGCTATATGTCCTACAACAACAATGATCATCCTGTCAAGCGGGTAACCTTGTGACACAGGATATGAATTTTCACCCCCAGCCGCGTTTTCAGGATAGATCCTGATCTTAAACCGCCGTGTGGCCTCTTCATGATCGAAATGTTTAATCCCGTCGGGGAAAAACAGGTAGTTGGGATTGGGGCAGTTACTACCGAAGGGGGAAGGGAATTCATCTACATACCGGTCAGGTTGGTATGCCTTATATACATAATTCCCAATTTCAGAATTATTGATGAAAACATAGAAATTCGGATTCCAGAAAGAGGCAAGCGTGTTTTCTGTATCGAGCCTAATATCAAAGGTGATCAGACCGGATGACAATTCGTTGCCGTCATTTTGAGCAGGCTCGTATCCGATTGTGGTTATCTCGATCTCTGCACCGTAGTACAATCCTTGAATAGCGTCATAAATTCCGGGCCACGTTAACCCGGCTTCTCTCAATGGTGAGGTTTTTACCGGGATTGCAAGGCTTGGATCATAGTCGATGTTGTACGCGCCAAGAATGCATAGATTGCTGGTATTGGCTTCCTTCTCATCAGAAATCTCCGTACTGACGGGATCAGGTTTAGATTTACCGCATGAGAAAACCACTACAGCGAGGAGTAGTAATACTACAATCTTTCTGTTCACTGGTACACCCCTTAGAGAATTATTATCCTCGACTATGCCTGTTGGGTTTGATCGATTTACAGTAAACTGGTGGTCGCGGATAAAAATCGGGACGGACCCGAATTATTTTGGAAAAAGCGGGGCCGTCCCTATTTATTCAATAGATGATTTTCAGGCCGTCTTCGTTTTCGGCGGCGTAGAGGAAGATCCCGTCGAAGAAGAGCCCGTTGGGGCCTTCCGTGGGGCAATTCCCGAGTATCTCGAGGTTGTCGAGGTCATCCCATTCGACCACTTCGATCATCTTCGCTGAATTACCCACATAGATATATTGGTCATCCCGCACGGCGATCCCGGTGCTAAAACCAGTGGGGAAATTCAAAACGGCGGCGCTGAAGGCGTTAACCGGGTCGGATATATCGACTATGAAAAGCCGGTGATTCAGCCAGCTTGTTATGATCGCATAATCATCCCAAAGCTGAATTTCGTTGGTGTAATTACCCAGGTCGAGTTGCTTGATCATCTGCGCATGTTCAGGATCGGTTGCATCCACTATCCTCAATCCGCCTGTCGGGGTCGAGCAATAGACATAACCGTCCCGTGACGCGATCCCCTTGAAGCTCTGAAATTCGCCAATATCGGCTTCACCGAGATATTCCGGTTCGGTCGGATCGGATATATCGAGAATCAGCAAATCCCCGCCCCAGATGCCGACATAGCAGATGTCATCCTCTAAGAAGAGGTCCATTGCATCCCAGTATGTCTCGTAGAAACACACAAGTTCAGGCTCATAAGGATCGCCCGGGTCGATTATCATCAGCCCGTCCTGGTAGGATGCATAAACATACCCTTGCCCCTCGTGGTACTGAATTCCCTCGCAGTATTTCCCGGGTAATGTCCCTTCCAGAACGGGCACGGTTGGCTGTGTGCAATCCACGATCGCCATCCCGGCGCTGCCGTTGGCGATATATGCGATCTTCTCATGCACCCAGACTGCCTTTGCGTTCCCGCCGGTGTGCACCTTACCGACGACCTTTGGCCCCTCAGGATGGAATGTCGCATCGGGGGTGGCTTCCATCCATGCAAGATTGTCATCCTCGTTACCCAATGTATCCTCAGCGCGAACGAGGAAGAAGTAGGTCTGGCCATTTTCGAGCATGGGTATCGCGGCGAAGCATTCATACTCGTCGCCGTTCTCACAACCAATGCCCTCTACCAGGTTGGCTGTACCAATACCCGGCGGGTCATTGGTATCGTAATAGACATTGTAGCTCACCGGTTCGCTGAGCAGATCGGTCGCGCCGTTCCAATAGACTACAACCGATTCGTAGATGGCAAGCGTATCCTGAATTCCAACAGTGGAATTCCATGCTGGGGGTTCGTGATCCTGCGCGAGGAGAGTTAGGTCGCTCAGTATCGGGAAATTGTCATCGTAGAGGGGAGCGTCCTCCAATATTTCGACGTCCTTGTATGAATGCAGACCTAAGCCGAATGTCACATCGTGGTGAAGTTCATTCGGCCCTATGTCCGCTATGACGAAATACGTCAGTGGTGACGCGAGATAACTTGTTCCGTTTAAACCTTCGAACACAATCTGGTTTAGATTAAAACCCTTGAGCTTCAGGATGGATACGAGATTGTCACCTGTATTCTCCCATTCCCCGGAATCGTTGGTGTCCTCAAACAACCGCAATCCGTTAACGAAGACCATTGGTATTGTTCCCATTTTGTACAACCGCATCTTATTCGCGGTGACCTGAACATTCGTATGTATCTCGACCTTCAAAACCGGGACCGCGTGGGAACCCGAGAAAATATACTCCGGCGCGAGCGATTCACCCTCAACCCACCATGTGAATTCCTTGACCGTATATCTCACACGGAAGTTTGAGCAGTTGTACGGCTCGGGCGAAAAAACCCTGACGTAGAATTTCTGGCCGGGTATGATGGCATATTCGATTGCTTCACCGGGATCGTCTTCATCATTGGAGCCGTATGCGGTGGCGATGGGTATGTCGAGTTCCGGCGTCGCGTAAAGTTCCATATCCAGGTCCTGCCCGGTGGTTATTATGTGCAACTCAACGGTCATCTTGCCGGTAACATCGGTCTCAAGGACGAAGATATCCTCGAAGTCGTAATCGGCTGATGTCGAGATATCGAATATATTGTCGAACTGCCATTCATCCTTGTCTTCGATGGGTATGTGACCGTTTGCGTCGTATATGTCTTCATTCGGATCGCTGCCGAAGATGGCTCTCCATATGTTGACTCTCCCCCAGCCGGTCTGGTCATCGTGGCCGGGTGTGTGGATATCATCCGCCGATTCTTTCAGACGCTGTCTTAGCTCACCCGCAGTCATGTCGGGATAGAATGATTTCAAAAGTCCGATGCAGCCGGCAACGCATGGCGTGGCATTGGATGTTCCTCCGAAAGTGCCATGGTTGACGCCGTCGTAATAGGAATTGTCGGCACCCACGTGGGTGGTTATATATAATGCGCCGGGAGCCATTATCTCGAGGTTCTCGCCCCAGTTGGAACCCCAGCCGAAATCAGCCGAGTCCAGGCGCCTTACATCGCGCAGGTTTCCCGTTTTATAGAATGAGCAGGTCGCTCCGATCTCCATGACCTCCGGCCAGTCGGCGGGCCAGCAGTCGTTGGGAGAATTTTCATTGCCCGCCGCACCGCAGGGCAACAGACCGTTGCCGTCATCATAGGTGTCGATGAAGGTGTTGTGCATTATTTCGGATTCGGTGTATGTCCTGAACGACATGCTCACGGCGATCGCGCCGTTATCATATGCATACTGAACGCCTTCGATCACAGACGAGATGTATCCCTCGCCGTGATATGAAAGGTCGCATTTAAGTGCCATCACCTTGACGCCGGGGGCGATACCGGTGCAACCGACGCCGTTGTCCTGTTCCGCCGCGACTACTCCGGAACAGGCGGTGCCGTGTCCCCATGAATCCATGGGGTCGTTGTCATCATCATCGGTGTCCCATCCATGCCAGTCGTCGACATATCCGTTGTCATCGTCGTCGATCCCGTTGCCGGGGATTTCATCCTCGTTAATCCACACCTGGTTGGTCAAATCCTCGTGTGTGTAACGGACGCCCGTATCGAGCACCGCGATTACCACGTCCGGGTTGCCCTTGCCGTGAGGCCATACAAGTGATGCTCCGAGGACATTGGGGCCCCACTGGTCGTACATCGTGGTCCAGGGGTCATCGTCGGAATCGGCGGGGTTCTCGAAGAGCGGATCGTCCGGGTAATATGGGGCGGCGCATGGATACACGATCAGGTTAGGCTCGGCGTAGCGTATTTCGGGATATGTCGAAAGCTCCGCCACAATATCCTCGACAGGTTTACCGTTGTCGATGTGCATACGGTAGACCGTTCCCCATCCGAGTCGGATTTCTCTTTTGAGTGACAGGCCGAGTTCTTTCGCCATCGGGTATAACGTGTCGGGACTAATATGATCGTGCAATACGATCAGCACTTCATCATCGAGCCAGCGCGGGAGGTCGCGTACATCTTCCCTGGTCAAGGGGTCTATCCCTATAGCCCAACCGGCCTGGTCATGGATCCCCTGTTGAATAGAAGCTGATGACCCGGCGTCGTCCCGTGGGGGTGGCGGAAGTACGGCATCGGAGCTGCCGCATCCACCGGACGATATTGCGATGATTAGGAGTGCGAATAGGGGATAGACAATACGCTGCATATAGGCTGCTCCTGATGGTTACTGTCATGTAATATTATAACGTATTATTCACGCCATTTAAATGCGCTATAAATAGGGACGGCCCCGCATTATTTCGGAAAAAGCGGGTCCGTCCCTATTTATTGGATTTCACCTTCTGTAACCCGCATGAATAAAGGGTGAAAAATAGGGTCGGACCCTGATTATTTGTAAAAAAGCGGGGCCGTCCCTAATATTCGGAGTGATTTGGTATAATCAACACGGTTCCAATCGATGCCGGGGTATCCTGGTAAATGTAGCTGTGGAGGAGATGAATGATGCGTACGAAACTTCATATTCTACCCATGATCATTGTATTCTGTCTCGTTATCCTGTTGATTCCCAATGCTCCGTCCATCGGGGCGGTTGTTGGTGAACAGGAGATGTCGATCGACACGGGGTATGCCGATACGCTGCGTATGGTCGCGGCGAACTATCAGTTTAAGACGGCCAATGACTACGACCTTATCAGTTGCATCGGCCCTATCGAGAAACGCCCCGACAGCGGACTGATATTCCTCTCGGGTGACACGGCAATATTTTACGGGCTACCGTCGCCTGAGACGCACGAACGCGCCATGGAACTTGCCGCCCCGGTCAATCACATACTCGTGCTTCGCAACCTGACCGAGGGATTCAATGCATCGCGTATGTTCGATCTCTCGAAATTCGATGTGATCATCCTTTGCGCAAAGGAAGTGAGCATGGGGGTCACGCCGGTGGACATGAAGATCGAATTGGGGGATGCAGTCGCCGATTTCAAGATGCATTACAACATCGTGCCGAATAAGGTGCTCCTTCTCACCGCCCCGAACGGCGATGCCGAACTGGTGAAAAACAATTTAGGAGATGGCCTTTACAAATTGGTCGTCAAGTTCGAGGACACGTCGATGGCGGCGGCGATGTACTGGCTCGACGATTCCACGTTCGCTCTGAAGGCATACAATCCGAAGACGAACGGGAAGGTGCTGGCCCTGACCGATGATGATGACTGGGGTTTGATGATGTCGAACGAGAGATTCGCCGCTGATATCAACGCCGACCTGATAAGCGCGATCGTGATGCCCGCACAGGCGCCGGATCGGATGATCAGGGATGCCGCGAAGGCCGGGGTGCAGCGTATTGTGCTCTATTCATACAGCGAGGCCGACATCGAATCCGCACCCGCCGCCGACCCATTATCACTCGTACGCGTCATCGACGGCCTGTCGGTCTTCAACTGCCTTTATCCGGATATTGAGCTATTCTGGTATCAGACATAAAACCGGGACAGTCCCGGTTTTTGTGCTTCTGTATCCCTGCCCCTAAGCGGTTTGTGAAATATGTAACGGAAAAACCGGGACAGTCCCACTATTTTATTTGCAATATATTAATAGCTATTTTAGGGGGCTGTCGTCACAGGCGGCTGATTGCCTTGCCTTCCGGCATTTTGCTTCGGCCCTTTCCTTTATTTGCTTCAGCATGCTTCGGAAGATGTGACCATGGAATGGATATATCGCGAACCAGTAGATGAGACCGAACACGCCTTCCGGGTCGAAGATGGCTGTAATCCTCAGGCGTGAGCCGTCGCCTTCCGGCCTTATCTCGAAATCGAGCCAGCCCCTTCCGGGAACTCTCATATCCGCCTCAAGATATAGATGCCGATTGGGGATAACCTTCAAAACATGCCAGTAGTCGATTATGTCCCCGCTCACCAGTTGATCCGAATCGGGCCTGCATCGTCGTAATCCCGGTCCGCCTGCAAGGGCGTCGATGAAACCACGTATTCTCATCAACGTATGCCCGCAGTACCATCCGGTATCCCCACCGATGCTTTCCACCGGCGCAAAAGTGTATTCCGGCGGGCAATCGACATGAGTGAAGTAGGTGTCAACATAGCGGTGCCCCAGCTTTACGCCGCCGTATGGTTTTCTCTTTATTCCATCCAATCCGTCGAACCAGCTTGTTTCGGCGAACTCCCGGTCTTCTTCGTTCAACGCGGTTTCGATTGCCCGATCCGAGGGCAGCGGGACAATATTGAAATCCTTTGTCGCGGAATCGTCATTGATCAAAGTCGGTGTTCGCAATCCCTCAAGGAGTGCTCTACCCACCTTAGCTAAAGATGGATTCGTGACAATCAAACCCAAACCGGCGATCTTTGGTGTAAGAAAGGGCACCTGCAGAAAGAAGTGGGGGAGTTTTCGTACCTTGACGTAATATTGCATCAGGCAAAGATAGCAGGTCACATCGGGTGAGCCGATTTCATAAATTTTACTTTCCCCGTCCGGGCGCTCCAACGCGGCAACGAGGTAGCTGATAACGTTGCCGATGTAGATCGGTTGGCATTCGGTCTTCGACCAGAGAGGTGCAAAAATTACAGGAAAACGTTCGGCTACAGCACGTATCATCTCGAAAGATGCGCTCCCCGCGCCAATGATAATTGATGCCCGAAATTCGATGATCGGTATTCCCGATTCGCGCAGGATGCTGCCAACTTCCTGGCGGCTTTTCAGATGAGGTGAAAGCTTTTCCCCCTCACCGAGGCCGCCTAAGTAGATGACCCTCTTCACCCCGGCAAGACGGGCCTGCTCGGAGAACCTGAACGCGGTTTGACGATCAAGTTCGCCGTGGGTTTTGCCTTCATCCATGGAATGTATGAGGTAATAAGCTGTGTGCACTCCTTCAAACGCCGGTTGAAGTGAATCGGTTTTCAGCACATCGCACGTTACAATCTCGTCACAGTCCCGGATATCGTCCTTGATCGCTTCCGGGTTCCTCACAAGGTATCTAAGCCTGTAACCTTTCTTCTTCAGCGCCCTGATCAAACGATGGCCGACATACCCGGTGGCGCCGGAAACCAGGATGAGCGAGTCCTGTTCGAATTGCCTGTCGCTGTTCTGCATAGGTGTAACCATAATACTAAATTATTTGAGACACCCACAAGCTTTGAAGACTTGCTTGTGGGCGCCACCGTCTGTTGAAAAAAGTCTCAAGTCCAACTACCCGGTGGATTTGATGTGTTCCATCGCGACTCCATTCCGGATGCCACGAACAAGCTTACCGAATGATGGTTGGATTCACATCAGGATGGATTGCTTGCCCGTGTCTTGCCATGTGCGCGCATCATCGGTCGCAGAGCGACCTATAGATACGCGCT
>CBDVBS010000042.1:0-13966 GCA_965372275.1 uncultured bacterium
TTATGCTACATCAACGCGACTTTTTCAACAGCCCCAGGATGTCCGCGCTCCCAGGAGAGAGAACACCAACGTTGCGCAAATTCAAATAGAAATACTCATCAGATTGGATTGATATAAAATATTGGGGCGGTATAAGTCGAACCTTTGATAATTACATCACGGCGTTGTTTCGTGTCCGGGTTTTTCCACGGGGATGTCAGCAGCAACTAAGGCTTTGGCTTTTTTATAAATCCCGTTTGCGTCGATGCCATACTTCTCGCGTAATATCTTCTGGGAACCATGCTCAATGAATTTATCGGGAAGTCCGACGCAATCGAACGCGCAGTTGATACCCCTGCCGAGAAGGAGTTCACTGACGGCGCTGCCGAATCCGCCCTTGATCGTATTCTCTTCGCAGGTGAGAACTTTGCCAATGGAATTTGCCTTCGACATGATCAGATCTTCATCGATGGGTTTTATGAATCGCGCGTTTATCACACATGCTTCGATCCCGTCATCCGCTAATAGTTCGGCTGCATCGAGTGCTGGATTTACGAGGTGGCCTACCGCAATGATGCAGATATCATCACCCTCGCGCAAAACTTCGGCTTTACCGATAGGGAGCTGTTGGAATCCTTCCTCTATTTTTACTCCCACGGCTGAACCCCTGGGATAGCGCAATGCGATTGGGCCATCGTCATACTTAACCCCGGTGTAGAGCATATCCTTGAGCTCGTTTTCATCCTTGGGGGACATAATAACCATATTCGGGATAAGGCGCAGGTAGCTCAGATCGAACGCTCCCTGGTGGGTTTCGCCGTCATCACCGACAAGCCCGCCCCGGTCGAGCACGAAGAAAACGTTCAGGTTCTGGAGCGCCACGTCGTGGATAATCTGGTCGAATGCTCGCTGGAGGAATGTAGAATATATTGCCGCAACCGGCTTCATTCCGCCACGCGCGAGCCCCGCGCAGTATGTCACCCCGAATTGCTCGGCGATGCCGACATCCTGGAACCTGTCGGGGAAACAGTCGCCGAAATTCCTCGTGCCTGTCCCGTCGGTCATTGCCGCTGTTATGACATAGAGCCTCGGTTCCTGGTGACCGAGCATGCATATCGCGTCGCTGAATACCGTTGTATATGAAGGAGCTATTGTTTTCTTCCGTTCGATCTTACCGTCGATGACATTAAATGCGCCGATGCCATGGAATTTCGTGGCGTCCTTTTCCGACGGGTTATAACCCTTGCCTTTCTTCGTCAGGAAATGCACGATCATCGGACCTGAATCCTTCAGGTTCTTGGCCGATTGGAGTATCTGGAGCATACCCGGCAGGTTATGCCCGTCGAAGGGTCCAAGATATGTGAAACCCATCTCCTCGAAAATGACCGATACTTTCGAGGGGCTGAAGAAATAGAAGATCGCTTCCTGCAGCCCATCGGCTGTACGGGCAAGCCATTTGCCGATTCCCGGAATACGCCTGAGGAATTTAAGGGTTCCGGCCTTGATGTTGCGAATGGTGGGTACCGTCCGCAGCTTGGTGAGATGCTTGCTGAATGCCCCGGTGTTGGGGCTGATGGACATCCCGTTATCATTCAGAATGATCATGAAATTCGAGGCGACCTCACCGGCGTTATTGAGGGCCTCCAACGCCATCCCGCCCGTCATGGCTCCGTCACCGATAACCGCAAGGACATATTCATCCCCGCCCTTCAGGTCCCGCGCCTTGGCATACCCCATGGCAGCGGCGATGCTCGTAGATGCGTGCCCCGCCGCGAATGCATCATGCTCGCTTTCCTCGGGTTTCGGGAAGCCTGAAAGCCCCCCGTGGGTGCGGAGTGTATGGAATTGTTCCCGGCGTCCGGTGAGCAGTTTATGAGTATATGCCTGGTGTCCTACATCCCAGAATATCTTATCCTTCGGACTGTCGAAAACCGAATGAAGCGCGAGTGTAATTTCGATCACACCGAGATTCGGAGCCAAATGCCCGCCGGTGTGACTCACGACCGTTATGATCTCCTCCCGAAGTTCCCTGGCAAGCTTACGCAGGTCCGCGAGCCCGAGATCCTTCAGGTCATCCGGGGAGTTGATCGTGTCGAGAATTTTTATGCTTTTATTATTATTCCTGTTCAAGCGGTTCGTCATCATCCCCACGGAATTTTTCAATCACCGACTGTATGGTCGCCATCGCCTGTCTGCCCGTATCAAGGGCATCATTCACCGAGCGGATGGTATCTATGATTCCCCCGCCTGATGATTTGAAATCACTCGGTACTTCGCCAAGCGCGCCGTCTTCATGAGAATATTCTTCGATACGCCGCTGCGGTCTCATACGGTCACGATGTGTCCTTCGCTTGGTTGTCAATATCGCAACCACTCCGCCTATGGCAAGCGCCGCGGCTATGCCGATTACCATTCCCTTAACGAAGTCTCTTGGATCAACGCCGGTTCTTTCTTTTCTGTCATCTATCTTGTCAGTCAAAACGACCCTCCAAATCTGAACATTGCATAAGTATTTTAGCACTTATATTCATTTTCGATAATACTAAGCAAAACTTTTCGTAAATATTGTGAAATATCTTAGAGCCTCTAACAAAATGATTCTTATGAATTGCGGAAGGAGCAGCGGCATTGGGGGACAGCCCTGGGGACAGTCCCTATTCACGTTGCAGCGTAAATTTACAATGCTGCGTTTTGGGACAGTCCCCAGGGCTGTCCCTCATTTTGTTATAGGCTCTTAAATACTTTGAGCACAATGAGCATATCTTATTGTTTTCGGTGTTTCGGGAATAAATTCCCGAAACACCATAGTCATTATGTTGTAGGTTCATAATATTATCCGTCATCCCTTCAATATACTCCCGCCCTTTTTAAATAAACCGCGAGCAAGACTAAATCCGCGGGGCTCAAACCGGATATACGTCCGGCCCGGCCCATCGTCCCGGGCCGGAAACGTTTCAGTTTCTCGCGTCCCTCGTAACTGAAGCCCGATATGGCGTCATAGCTGAAATCATCCGGGATGCGAATGCCTTCCATACGTTTAACCCGTTCGACTTCATCGGTCTGGCGTTTTATATATCCCGAATACTTGATTTCCGACTCAATCGAAACTTTATCCTCACCATCCAGTTCAACATCTATCAGTCCGAGCCTGAGGAAGTCATCGATATTCAGCCTCGGCTGTCTCAGCCATTCATCAAGCTTACGAGCCGTTTTTTCCTCAAGCTCGATGCCAAGCGTTTCATTGTCTATGCTTTTCCGAGACAGAACTTTCCGTGTTTTCTCCAGCCTGCTCAATCTGTCCTCAAAAACATTCCAGCGATGGTCATCAACCAGGCCGAAACGCTTACCGATGGGAGTGAGCCTCAGGTCCGCATTATCGAAGCGAAGCAGAAGTCGGAATTCGCATCGGGATGTGAACATCCTGTATGGCTCTTCCGCACCCTTGGTTATCAGGTCGTCGATCAGCACACCGATGTATGCCTCATCTCGTCCCAGTACAAAAGGCTCCCTTCCAAGGATTCCTAAAGCCGCGTTGGCTCCCGCCATAAGTCCCTGGGCCGCGGCTTCCTCGTAGCCGGACGTCCCGTTTATCTGACCGGCGGCATAGAGCCCGGGGATTTCGGGACGTTCGAGTGTCGGAGGCATACCGGACGGTTCGATGTAATCATATTCGATGGCGTATCCCGGTTTGAGAATTTCCGCACGCTCAAGACCCGGGACGGTGTGAACATACGCTTCCTGGACTTCCTCGGGCAGTGATGTTGATAAACCCTGGAGGTAAACCGATGGCGTATTGATTCCCTCGAATTCGAGGAACACCGGATGCTGAATACGGTCGGGGAATTTTACATACTTATCCTCGATGGATGGGCAATATCTCGGCCCGGTCCCTCCGATTGCCCCGGAGAAGAGTGCTGACCGATGTTTATTCAAGTTGACAACATCCCGGGTTTCAGAGGTTGTGTGAGTGATATAACATGGCAGATGTCCGATCGGTTCGAAATCATCCGGCAGGCTCGAGAAACAATTACCCGGTTCATCCTTCTGCAATACGCATTTGGCTATATCAATCGAATCCATATGCACCCTCGGGGTTGTGCCGGTTTTCAGGCGATCAAGTTTTATTCCTGATTTTTCGAGGGACTCCGACAGTTTCCATGCACCCGGTTCGCCCAGGCGTCCCGATTGAATCCTCTTCTCGCCAATATGTATCTCGCCCCTGAGGAATGTCCCGGTTGCAAGGATTATGGCTTTGCAGGAATAACGGTCTTTCCCCGATGCGACCCCGCATATGCCGTTATCATCTATCAGAAGTTCGGTTGCTTCCTCCGGTATGATACGCAATCCGTCCATGCTTTCGAGGGATTTGCTCATGAATTCCTCGTACACGTCCTTGTCAACTTGAACACGCAGTGCGCGTACCGCCGGGCCTTTGGATGTATTGAGTATGCGCCTATGTGTGGCGCTCCTGTCCGACGCTATTGCCATTAACCCGCCCAATGCATCTATCTCCCTCGTCAAATGCCCCTTCGCCGGACCGCCGATGGACGGATTGCATGCCATCGCCCCCGCACTATTCGGATCGATGACCATGACGCCGACGGTACATCCAAGCGACGAAGCCGCCCTGGCAGCTTCGATACCCGCATGTCCGGCGCCTATAACAATTATATCGAATGAATTACTCACAATTTATTTACCCAGACAGAATCCGGCGAATATCGTCGAATACAGATCCTCGGAGAAATCACCCCCGGTTATGACCTGCAACTTTTCGATAGCCCCACGTAATTCGAGGGCCGCAATATCCATCGGCGTCCCTTCCCTGAGTGCATCAGACGCCCTTTGCAACATTTCCACCGCCGAGGCAAGAGCCGTGTGATGCCTTGATGACGTGATGATAACATCAGCCGGTGATTCATCCCCGCTGATCAGCAGGCGCTGGATTCTGTCTATCAGTTCATCGATACCTTCACCTGTTTTGCAGCTTATCCGTACAACGAGCAAATCCCCTGTTAGTTCATTTAGTTTATCCGCATCAATGCACTGGGGCAGGTCGGATTTATTCAACACAACAATTGAATTCCCGTTTGAAGCATCGGCGAATACTTCCCGGTCATCAGGAGTAAGTTCCTCGCTTCCATCAAGCATCAGAAGTTTTATATCAGCCCCGCGCATCTCTTCACGCGCCATATCCTGACCGATCGCTTCAATACCGGCTGCATCAAGTCTGAGCCCGGCAGTGTCGATAATCACCATCTCGATCCCGCCGATCTCGATAGGCGCTTCGATTACATCACGTGTCGTTCCCGGTTCATCCGCAACGATTGCCCGTGTCCTACCAACAAGGCGATTAAGGAGGCTCGACTTGCCGACATTGGGACGTCCGAATATGCCTAACCTGAAACCCTCGCGCACAAGGCGTCCTCGTTCATATGTTGACTGCAATTCTTCCAGTTCGCCGCAAAAGCCTTCTATAAGCGGCAATGGTTCCATTGACTCCGCTTCGACTGCTTCCCCGGGATGGTCGAATGTCACTTCAATTCCCGCGAGCACTTCCAGAAGCCCATCTCTCAATCCTGAAATCCTCTCCTTCAATCCCCCGGCAAGATGCGAGATCGCCGCGCGATGCTGCGCCTTAGTACGCGAGTTTATCAGGTCTGCAAGCCCCTCGGCCTGTGTCAAATCCATCCTGCCGTTAATAAACGCCCTGAAGCTGAATTCACCCGGTAGTGCCTCACGCGCACCGGCGTTTACCAGGATTTCGAGCACACGTTGAACTACGAATGGAGAACCGTGAACATGAAATTCGACGACATCCTCGCCGGTGAAGCTGTTGGGCTTTGGGAAACGGGCGGCCAACGGTTTGTCGATAAGTTCATTGCCGGATTTCAATTCACCGATATGCAGTTGCCTGTCTTCAAACGGTCCCGCCCCTGTCGGATGGAAAACTGAATCAGTTATCGGGAACGCATCGGGACCGCTGAGACGAATCGCCGACATGGCGCCTCGTCCCGTTGGAGTGAACGGTGCGCAAATAGTGTCTTCCCTGAGATAAATTGCACCTTCGAACTCATTCATGACATCCTGACCCGCTTGAAAAAAAACCTGGGTGCCGCCTACAAACGAGTCTTCGAAGTTTGTAGGTGACTAACGCTGAACCTCACATTTGGTGAAGTCCGGAATTCACCATAATTATCGAATGAACACTCATTGCAGTCAATAGTGACGTGGCCCCCCCGTTAATCCCCCCCGCAAGCGGGGGGGAATTAGGGGGGCTTCGAAATTCTGGTAAAGACTTATTTTGTCTGAGGCTCCAAATATTTTAAAACATTTATGCAATGTCAGGATATAGTGTGCGTGAATCCCTGATTTTAAGGCACTCGTCGCACATTGAAGTGTGCGGCACCCATCCTGACCCGCTTGAAAAAACCCGGTCGTGCCGGGTATGAATTCCGAATCCCGCAAAGTTACACTCAATCCTTCTTCGGTTTCGAGTAAGTATAGAACCCCCGGCCCGACTTCCTGCCTAACAGACCACCCCTGACCATATTCATCAGGGCAGGCGGCGCGGCATACTTGGCATCCTTATATGCGTTGAACATTATTTCACTGACCATCGCACAGACATCCAGCCCGATGTTGTCCATAAGTTTCAACGGGCCCATGGGATGACCCGCGCCGTACACCATCGCCTTGTCGATATCCTCAACCGATGCAAGCCCTGCTTCAACGGCCTTCGCCGCGTCGTTCAGAAACGGCACGAGCAGGCGATTCACAACAAAACCGGGACTGTCCTTTGTCCTTATCGGCACCTTACCTATCTTTTCACAGAAATCATAAACATCATCCACGATCTCCGGATCGGTCATGACTGTCGCTGCTATTTCTACAAGTTTCATGATAGCAACGGGATTGAAGAAATGCAGGCCTATGATTCTCTCCTGCCTTGACGTCAAAGCTCCGATCTCCGAAATTGAGAGAGATGAAGTGTTCGATGCGAAGATTGCCTCGGGTTTGCATATTTTATCGAGATCGGAGTGAAGTTTCTGCTTCAATCCAAGGTCCTCGATAACGGCTTCAATTACGATATCGCAGTCCTTGAGATCAGCCATTTCCATCGTCGGTGTGATTTTCGCGATAATGCCCTCTATATCGTCCTTCTCTATCTCCTTGCGCCGCACGGCGATTTTCAGGAACCTGCCGATGTCCTTCATACCCCTGTCGATAAATTCCTGGCTAATTTCAAGTGCCGCGACTTCGAAGCCGCCTTGAGCGCAAACCTGGGCGATCCCCGCCCCCATGGTCCCCAAACCAACTACACCAACCGTCTTTATTTCCACGATCGTCTCCTTTATGCTTCTGTTAACCCCGCGATTGATGCATCATACAGCATCCCGCTCAAGCGGAATACTACCAGATTTTTTGTCTGTTGATAAGGGGATGAGGTGGATTCATCCGTTAAGGCTTCCGGGATGAATGATCTTCCCCGTGACCGCCGCGGCAGCAGCTACATGAGCATTTGCAAGATATATCTTCGCGCCGATGCTGCCCATTCGTCCGGGGAAATTTCTCGGCGACGTGCTCACGCATACTTCACCGCGTCCGAGCACGCCCAACTGGGCGCCCATGCATGGTCCGCATCCCGGTCCGGAGACATACGCTCCCTTAGCCACGATACGCCCGATGATCCCTTCACGCTCGGCGGCGACAAATGTCCCGGCGGATTGCGGGATGACTATCAGGCGCACATCCTCGCAGACACTTCGCTCTTTCATTATTTCATCCAGCGCCTCAAGATCTTCAAGCGAACCGCCGGCACATGAACCGATGAAAACCGCATCGACATCCGTATCTTCGATCTCGCCGACAGGATGTACATCATCCGTCCTTCCGGGAAGAGCAATCTGCGGCTCTATGTTGTCAAGATTGAATGACAGCGATTCGTCACACTCATACTTCCTGATATCCGGCAGTTCGCTTTCGTCAAAGCCCAGGTATTCGGCTACAACGCCATCGGCTTTCATAAATGCCCCAACCGCGCCTGCCTCCACCATGAGATTGCACAACTGGCGGCGCCCGCAAATTCTCAGATTGTCAACGACATCGCCGTCGAGGATGAAGAACTTCCCGATACCGCCATCCATGCCGATATTCTTGAGAAGCCACAAACCGATATCACGTCCGCCGACGAATGGCCCCAGTTCTCCTTCCAAGCGAATGCTAACCGTCCTGGGTGGCTCGAACCAGAATGTTCCGGTATGCATGGCGTGCGCCATATCGATAGGGCTAATGCATAGCGCCACGATACCGAACGCCCCGTATGTAGGCATATGCGTGTCGGTTCCGGCTATAAGCATCCCGGGTTTGAGACTGGTCAGTTCATCGAGTGCGACCGTAAGTATCCCCGCTTCACCGGCGGTGTAGACATGCTTGATATCCTGTTCCTTCGCGAATTCCATTCCCTTCCTCGCCATGTTGGCGCTTGCAATATCCTTCGCGGGCTGGAGGTGATCGTGGATGATATAAATATTGCCGGGGTTCTTTACTTTTTCGCCGCCGAACTGGGCAAACGTCCTGATTGCAGATGGAAATGCTATGTCATGGGCAACCAGGATATCGGGTTTGAGTTTGGCCATCGTGCCCGGTTTCCATTCACCGGCTACGATGTTATCACCAAGTATTTCCGTCAGCAGTTTATTCATCGGTCGAAGGAAAATCCCATTTGCTTCAATAACATGTATAGCCGGTTAACCGGCAATCCGACCACATTGAAATAACATCCCGATATTTCCCGGATAAACGGAGCCGCCAATCCCTGGATTCCATATGCTCCCGCTTTATCCATGGGCTCCCCTGACGCTGCATATGCGTCAATTTCAGCATCATCTAATTCCGAGAAGTAAACCTGAGTCACCGATCCTGATGAGATGATTTCACCAACCGGTGCTTTCCCAACCGCTATTCCTGTAATAACCTCGTGTTTTTCCCCGGACAGGCGATGCAGCATACGTTTTGCATCCTCTTCGTCAACCGGCTTGCCGAGTATTTCACCGTCGTGGATCACATCGGTGTCGGCGCATACGAGATAACCCTCATCAATTTTCGGGAGCACCAATCTTGCCTTGGCTTCGGCTAATCCAACCGGTAACCTGTCAATCGCTCCCGAATAGTTCTCAATGAATGATTCCTCGTCAATCCCCGGTGGGTCAAGCATCTCAACCGGTACGCCGAGCAGTTTTATTAGCTCGCGGCGTCTCGGACTTTGTGATGCAAGAAATAACCTGTCAGCCAAACCGGTTCTCCTCAGCGGTAAATCTGGCTGAAACGTTCGTCAACCAGGAGGGGCTGGAGGTACATAAATCTCGCAAGGAATGAGAATCGATCGGTAGGTATCGGCAATACACCTGCCTGTTCGATACCGAGTATCTCATCAAGTATGTTCGTCTTGCCGAGTTCCTCAATCACGGGTTCGCCTTCAATTCCAGCAAGCTCCGCGGCTTTGAGGATGGCGGCGCGTAATCCGCCGATGCCGTCAATGAGCCCGACTTCAAGTGCCTGGTTGCCCGACCATATCTGCCCTGTTGCCAATGTCCGGACTTGCTCGATATCGAGGTTCTGCCGTCCCTGCGCAACATAGCTCATAAATACTTCATGTGTATCGGCGAGTAAAGCTTCAAGCATTGCTTTTTCCGCATCGGTCATAGGCCTGTATGCCGACCCAATATCCTTGAATTCGCCGGCCTTGAATGTACGCATATTCACACCGAGAAGTTCGAACAGCCCTTCGAAGTTGGGGATTTCCATGATGACCCCGATACTCCCGGTGAGAGTCGTGGCGTTGGCGAATATGAAATCAGCAGGTGCGCTCACAAAATAACCGCCGCTTGCGGCTACATCCGCCATCGATACGATGATCGGTTTACCGGCATCCTTTACCTCCATAAGGGCATTGAATATCTCCTCGCTTGCCGCGGCGGATCCGCCGGGCGAGTTTACACGTACGACAAGAGCTTTTATGGAATCATCTTCAATGGCTTCCCGCAGTGCTGATATTATGCTGTCGGAGTGCGCGCCGGTTGCACCAAAAAAACTGCCCGCGGCTTCGCCTGATGTTATAACACCTTCAATCCTCAGGAGCGCCACGCGGTCCTTACCGCCGTAAATTTCTCCACTCGATACATTGAAGCACGAGTACAGCGTAAAGGACATCGCTAAAAGAAGAACTGAGAGTATGCTGATAGAAACAATCCTGTTCGATATCATATTCAATCACCTTCCATGAACTAAACCATCGGTTCTTATTGTACCAAGAAACGCATACGGCTTCACATTGGAAAATAGGGACAGTCACCTATTTTATTTTGAGCTATAATTAATTACGGAGAAGTACATAGGGGAAAAATAGGTGACTGTCCCTATTTTCCCTTAGAACTGCCTGGAGATAATGCCGTTCGCTGTTCGCTCCATGAAATCACGGCTCTCGGATTCGGGAAGCTCCATCAACCCTTCAAGCGAACGCCGGTGATAATCATGCGCCCTGTCGAGGGCATACTCAAGCCCGCCCAATGATTCGATCCTGTCGGCGATGAAGTCTATATCACAATCATCGAATTCCGCACCACCCTCAAGTCTCTCAAGAAGTTCTCCGTCATCATCCCTCAGGGCATAAATCAAGGGAAGTGTGTATGTGCCCTCACGTATGTCGAGTCCACGCGGTTTGCCGGTGCGGTACTCCTCGCTGAACAGGTCGAGGATATCATCGGTTATCTGAAACACCATGCCGAAATTGAAAGCAAACCGCCCGGCATTATCCACCATTTCCTTCGGGCTTCCCGCAAGCATCACGCCCGCACGAGTTATAGCCCTGAAGAAGCTCGCGGTTTTCCGGGAGATTATATCGAGATATTCGGCTTCCTGTATATCGGGATTCGCCTTGCGGCCCAGTTCGAGAATGACCCCCTCGGCAAGACGGAGTGCGACCTGGATATATTCATCGAGGATATCCTGCCGCCTGAGTTTACCGATCACATCGAAGGAGACACCCATGAGGTAGTCACCGATTATTACGGCAACCTGATTGCCCCACAGTGAATTCGCGCTCGAACGTCCCTTCCGTGAGCGGGAGGAGTCGATAACATCATCGTGAAACAGTGCGGCACTATGGAGTATCTCGCTGCACGCAGCAAGGTCAACCGCCTGTGGAGACAACCCCTCGGCGGTAAGGAGGTATCCCGCAAGGCTGAAAGCTGGGCGAAGCCTTTTGCCCGAAGCGAAGATCATATGCCTTGTGATCTTGGAGACCTTGTCGATTGGGCTTTCGGTTAATGCCTTGAGCCGGTCTTCAACGGCGGGAAGGTAGCGCATGACCCACTCGTCGTCCGAAAAAAGCAGGCCGGTACCACCGCCGGCATAGCCGATAGTGCCGATGTCCTGGTGCTCTTCTTTTCTCCGGTCCTTTTTCTCCATGCCCTTACTCATCACAGGTTTTGAATGAATTTGGCATTATAACACAATTCGTTTCGACTCAATTAATCAGCCTTCGTCATGAAATGTGACAACGATTTGAGGTCCGCCGAGATATCAACCGATATGACTTTCATGCCCTCTTCCGGCTTCAGAGTTATGGGCGCAAAGTTCAATATCCCCTGTATTCCCGCCTTCTGGCATCTGCCGAGTATGCGCTGGGCAAATGCAGCGGGTACCGTAATAACCGCTACGCTGACATTGAGTTCCTTGGTTATCTTTTCTATATCGTCGATATGGTGCACCGTCAGCCCGCGAATCTTTTTGCCGACTTTACCGGGATCATCATCGAGCAGGCATACCGTGCGGAAGCCGCTCTCGTTGAATCCACGGTAATGCAACAACGCGGTACCCAGGTTGCCAAGACCGATGATTGCTATGTTCCAGTCACGGTCAACTCCGAGTATTTCCCTCAGGTGCCCGACCAGTACATTTATCCGGTAGCCCATACCCCGTATACCGAATTCACCGAAGTAGGCAAGATCCTTGCGAAGCTGGCTCGGTTTAATGTGAAGCAGGCTCGCGAGTTCCTCACTTGAAACCGTTTCCTTGCCTTTATCCCTCAATCCTTCAAGTGCCCGGAGGTATTTGCTCAGGCGTTTAATCGTGATCGGTGGAATACGTTTCTTAATACTTCTGGACTTTGGGTTTTTCTTTCTCTGTTTGTCGGTCAATTCCTCTACTCCTGTAATGTCATACCAAGGGCATTTCCACACCTTGTGAATTATTACACATATTATCACAAATATGACTAATTAGAAGAGTGCAAGAGGAATTAGCTGCAATATCTTCACTTTATAACTGTTTGAGGATGTCCTCTATAAGTTCACCAGCCCGTACGGGATTGGCTTTCCCTGATGTAGCGGCCATTACAAGCCCTATCATCGCTTTGACGACTTTCGTTTTACCGTTTCTGTACTGCTCGACCATCTTCGGGTTTTCATCTACGATTCTTCTCACAATCGGCAGGATATCATCATCATTGGATAATTGCTTCAAGCCTTTTTCTTCAACAATGACAGATGGCTTCCCGCCGCTTTTTGCGATATCCCTTATGAGATCCTTCGCGACCGGCCCGGAAACAACCCCGTCATCTACCAGTTTCAGAAACTCGGCAAAGAGCGGGCCGGTGATTTTAGTTTGTTCAATTTCCAAATGCTCTTCGTTCAAATATCCATAAATTTCGCCCGTCAGCCACTTCGCCGTTTCCGATGAGTCCGCGCCTGCTTCTAATGTATCTTTATATAACGCTGCTCCACCATCCCGGTTTACGATGGTATTGGCCAAATGATACTCAAGTCCGTGCTTATCCATTAACTTCTTCTTCTCATCGAACGGTGATGTAACCATTCCCTTCCGTGCTTCTGCGAGGATATCCTCAGTCATATACAGATCGGGGATATCAGGTTCGGGGAAGTAGCGGTATTCATCGGCGCGTTCTTTGAATCGCAGATGAAATGTGGCACCCTTCCCTTCATCCCAGCCGCGTGTTTCCGGGCGGATCTTTTCACCCCTGCCGTACATCTCAAGGTGACGTTCTATCTCACAATTCAATGCTTTCTCAACGGCAAGGAATGAATTCAGGTTCTTGATCTCACTCCTGACCCCGAATTCATTACTGCCTGCTTCTCTCAAGCTGATATTCGCCTCGCATCGGAAACTTCCTTCCTCCATGTTACCGTCGCTGATGTTGTTACGACGCAGTATGTCTCTTAATTCCTTCAGGAATAACTTCGCTTCTTCGGCGGTTTTCAACTCCGGTTTGCCGACAACTTCCAACAGCGGCACACCGGCGCGGTTATAGTCGATCGAGGATGTATCATCGTCTTCATGAATAAGCTTCGCCGTGTCTTCCTCAAGATGTGCTCGTTCAATCCCAATGCACCGAGGCCCATCATCAACCCAGATTTCCAACCGGCCTTCACCAGCGAGCGGCCAGGCATACATCGTTATCTGGTAACCCTTCGGAAGATCGGGATAGAAGTAGTGCTTACGGGCGAACTCTGCAAACTGCCCGTCTGACATCGCGCAATGCAACGCCAATGCCGCCCGCGTTCCAAGAACGACCGCTTCCCTGTTAACCACCGGCAGGCTGCCGGGAAGGCCCATGCATACCGGGCAGACATGCTCGTTCGGGGGATCACCGAATGATGAACGGCACCGGCAGTACATCTTGGACGCGGTCTTCAATTCGGCATGGACTTCCATACCGATCACCGCTTCATATTCTTTTCCGTTCGACGCTTTAAATATCTTCGTCATCAACCGACACCCCCTTCAATGGAGGGTGGAACGGGAATCCGCCTGACATAATCGTGTTCCCGTTCAAACGCCCTTCCCGCCTGGAATAGCGTTGCTTCATCGAACGGCCTTCCCCATATCTGCAGACCGATCGGTAGCCCATCTCGTGAGAATCCTCCCTGTATGGAAACCGCCGGTATTCCCGCGAGTGCCTGTGGAA
>CBDVBS010000043.1:0-13791 GCA_965372275.1 uncultured bacterium
CTCGAAATCGAAAAGCTCATAAAGCCTCGCATCATAATCCTCGTAATGACCGCAGAGGATAATCAGCCCGTCATCGGAAGTTGACCAGTCCTCTATCATCGTCTGCTCGAGAGATTTGCCCCGGCAGGTCGTGATGACAAGCCGCGGGTTACGTTCCTCCGCCTTCGCAGATTCGATTGTCGCTTCGATGCAATCCACGATAGGCTGCAATTTCAGCACCATTCCCGGCCCGCCGCCGAACGGTTTGTCGTCAACCTTGCCATGCTTGTCATCGGAATAGGTTCTGAAATCGACAAGTCGGACCTCGCACCGTTTTTCAGTCAACGCGCGTCCCACGATCGACTGGGCTAACGCCGATTCGAAGTAATCGGGAAATATGGTCAGGATATCAATGATGAAGCTCAATGCAGCGACGTCCCTTGCGAGTTATTTATATGATTTTAGAAAAGCCCCTGGATTGGTTCGATGATCATCTTGTTGGCCTCGATGTCCACTTCCTTGACGACATCCTTGATAGCCGGTATGAGCAGCTCGCGACCGTCTTCGCCGCGAATCTGATAAACATCGTTGGCCGGGGTTTTAAGAATCTCCGATATCACACCGATGAACTCGGCCCCGGTGTTGAAAACTTCCATTCCAATAAGATCTGATTCCAAGTATGTATCCTCAGGCAGTTCCCCAAGTGCATCCTTGGGGACGTAGATATTCAAGTCCCGAAGCTTGGCGGCATCATCACGATTACCCACACCCTCAAGCCGCAGGATTACCCATTTCTTGTGCGCTCGTGCTTTCCGCACAACGTATTCAACGGCATCTTCCCCGGATTTGCCAAGGAATACTTCAGTGAAGCCGAAAAAATCAGAAGGCTCATTGGTTAAGGGCATCACCTTAACTTCGCCTTTGACGCCGAAGGTATTGATGACAATGCCTACTTCGACGTGATCAGTACTACTATCCATTGATCACTCCCCCCCGGGGTAGTTAATATAATTTTACCCCTTCACAATTACCATCAAAGCAGTTCAAGCTGGACGATTTTTCCTTCCTTCACTGCAGCGGACCGCAAGATCGTCCGCAAGGCATTGATTATTCGCCCCTGCTTCCCGATAACTTTCCCGATGTCATCCTCAAAGACTTTCAATTCAAGGATGGTCGACTTCTCACCCATAACCTCACGAACACTGACTTCTTCAGGGTGATCGACTAATGCTTGCACAATGGTTTCGAGTAACTCCTTCATCGATAACCTCCCGGAAGACTGTAAATTGGAACTGTCGTTCATTCCTGCACTCCTGGTTTTGAATTGTGCTCAGTTTCCTGCCGGTATATAACTTATACAGTATCTTCAGTAGAAGTTTCGGTTTCCGATTCCGGTTCCTGTTCCTGTGTACTACCTTCAACGGGAGCTGTTTCAACCAAAGTTGGTTCCACAACAGGTGTAGGCTCTACAACCGGTGCGGGTTCTACAACCGCTTCCGTGGCTGTTTCCTTGCCGCCCTCGGTTGTCTCGGTCCTTCCCCGTTTCCTTAAAATCTTCACAAGTTTCTTAACTGAGTCCGTAGGCTGAGCCCCTTTCGAAATCCAGTTCCGATATGAATCCATATCAATATCAAGAGGCTTTTCGGGCTTGTACGGCGCATAGTGCCCGAGGTTCTCGAGTACCGCCCCGCCGCGTGGTTTCCGGGCATCACATACAACAACCCGGTAGTTCGGCTGCTTGGGCTTCCCAATGCGCTGAAGACGTATTTTAACTGCCAATATAATTCTCCTATTTTAGCATAAAGTCAAACGGTGATAATAACATAATTGCATATTTGAAGCAATATAATTCTGGCCTGCCCCGGGTAGTTTTAACACCAATTCCATTTGTAAAGCGTTCTTTCCATCTGATGGGTGCCGCACACTTCAGTGTGCGATCCCTTTAAAATCAGGGAAGACGCACCTTGAAAGGTGTGGTACCCAATTATTTTAAATGCATGTATAAGTACTTGTTTGATGGAATTGGAATTACTCCCTATTTCCTCCGCCGTCTGCTCCCTTTATCCTTTTTCCGTTTCTTCTTCTTCGGGCCTTTCAATCCACCGGCAGGCCGCTTGAAGCGCATATTCCCCCCGGTCATCTGCTCTATCATCAATTTTGCCTGGTCGAACTGCTTGCACAGGGCATTTACTTCATTCACCTGCACGCCCGCCCCCTTCGCGATCCTCTCTTTGCGTGAACGGTTGAGGATTTCCGGGTTACGTCGCTCATCAACTGTCATGCTGAGGATCATTGCCTCAAGATGCGCGAATTTCTTCGGGTCCACCTGGTCCAACTGCTTCGCGACCCCGCCCATGCCCGGCACCATGCCGACAAGGCCCTGCAACGGCCCGAGTTTCTTGATCTGCTGGAACTGGTTATAGAAATCCTCGAAATTATATTTCTTCTCCAGAAGCCTTTGCTGCATTTCAAGGACGTCTTCTTCCTCGATCTCCTGCTCGACCTTCTCGACAAGGCTGAGGACATCGCCCATGCCGAGAATACGCCCGGCCATCCTGTCCGGATGGAACACCTCGATACCCTGCAGCGTCTCCCCAACACCGGCAAATACGATCGGCACGCCGGTGATATGCCGAACACTGATGGCGGCACCGCCGCGCGCATCACCATCGAGCTTGGTCAGGATCGCCCCGGTTATTCCCACCGCGTCATTGAAATTGGCGGCGATATTCACGGCATCCTGGCCGGTCATTGAATCGATGACAAGAAGCACTTCGGCGTTTGCAAAAAGCATCTTCTTCAAACGCTGGACTTCGTCCATCATGTCGTCATCGATGTGTGTCCGGCCCGCGGTATCGAAGATGATCAGATCCGACGCGTGTTCAAGAGCCCTTTTACGCCCTTCACGCATGATGTGCTCGACATCCTGGGTGCCTTCGATGGAGAAGACTTCCAACCCGGCCTGGCCGCCGACCACGTGAAGCTGTTGAATCGCGGCCGGCCTGTAAACGTCGAGGGCGACAAGGAGCGGCTTAAAGCCCTGCTTTTTGTACATCAGGCCGATCTTGGCGCACATCGATGTCTTGCCGGAGCCTTGTAGTCCGATGAGCATCATCTCATTGAGCTTACCCTTCGCGATCGACGGCTCAACCGTGGTTCCGCCGAGGACATCGACGAGTTCATCACGGACGACCTTCACAAGCTGTTGGCCGGGAGTAAGGCTCCCGAGGATTTCCTCGCCGATAGCTTTTTCCCTGATGCGGTCGATGAAATCCTTCACCACGCGAAAGTTGACATCGGCGTCGAGCAGGGCGAGACGTATCTCCCTCAGCCCCTCATCAACGGCGGCGGTATTGAGCTTTCCCCTGCCGGAAATCTTCTTGAACGCAGCCTGTAATTTTTCTGTCAGTCTGTCAAACATGGTTATTCAATACTCCGCAGCTTACTATAACGGAAAACCGGCCCGTATTTCAAACCGCCCGATACTGAAAGGGGCTGTCTCAAAACCCTGAAAAGTAGCGGGTGCTACACACTTTAGTGTGTGTAAATGCCAGTATTTAAGCACCTCTCCGCACACTGAAGTATGCGGCACCCAAAATATGTCGAGGTTTTGAGGCAGCCCCTTTAATTTTCGCGGGAACAACGCTTACCTCTTTTTATATTTCTCCTGCTGTTTCTTTTGCCACTCTTCCTGCTGCTTCAGCCAGTCATCTTTTCCGGCTTCGGAAGACTGTGCGCCGAAGGTGATGGGCTTAGACGAATCCTGTTTGCCATAACTTGCTGCTGCATCCTGTCTTGCCCCTTCTTTCTCCTTGGCCACCCCATCCTTTGCGGCTTTATCGCGTTTCTTTCTGTCCTTGGCCAACGCCTCGGCATCTTCCTCGAGCATGGCTTCGAGCAGAGCGTCAGGGTCATTGGCGAGTTCGATGCCTTTACTCTTGTCAATATAGCCGGCCTGGATAGCCTCCCTGATGCTCTGTTCAAGAGTGACCATACCCTGCATCTTGCCGGACTGCAAGGCGATGTCGATCTGGAAGACCTTGTTCTCACGGATAAGGTTACGCACCGCGTTCGTCATCATCATAACCTCGAACAGGGCGCGCCTCGACTTCTCGTCCTTGGTCTTCACGAGCACCTGGCTGATAACGGCCCTGAGACAAATGGACAACTGTGTGCGAATCTGTGGCTGCTGTTCGGGTGGGAAGATATCAATAATACGGTTGATGGTATCGGATGCACCTGATGTATGAAGCGTTGCCAGCACGAGATGGCCCGTCTCAGCGGCGGTGAGGGCCATCGATGTAGTTTCGAGGTCGCGCATCTCACCGACGAGGACCACATCCGGGTCCTGCCTCAGGGCTTCGCGGATACCGTCGTGGAAACTTACGCAGTCACGGCCTATCTCACGCTGATCAATAAGGGAGAGTATGTTTCCGTGCTTGTACTCAACAGGATCTTCCAGTGTGAGAATATGTTCTGACCGGGTGACGTTGATATAGTTGATCATCGTCGCCAAAGTTGTGGTCTTACCGGAACCGGTAGGGCCGACGACAAGCACCAGTCCGCGAGGGAATTTCGAGATGGTTCGTACGATCTCGGGAAGCCCCAGTTCCTCGAATGTAGGCAGGTGTTCCGGAATCAGCCTGAATGCCGCGCCTATCCTGTCTGACTGATGATACACCGAACAGCGAAGCCGACCGATTCCCTCCAGCACATGCGCGAAGTCAACGCAGAGGTTCTTCTCGAAACGTTCCCTGTCGAACGAATCCAGCAGGTAATCCACCGTATCCTTCATGAAGTCACGCGTTACTTCAGGCTCACCCACATCCGGGCCTAAGAGCCCGAGAATCCGGTAATAGGGATTCGACCCTACCTGGAGGTGAAGGTCACTCGCGCCCTTCTTGATCATCTTATCGAACAGGTTTATTAATTTTTCCATATGACCGACACCTCAATTCGGATGGATACAGCATCCCCATTTGGACATTACATTATACTAAATCACCTCAGTCTATAAAACACAATCTTTAATCGGCTCATATCCGAACCACGAGCGGTAACGGTAAAAGTTTTAGAAGAGTTATCTTTACAACACTACTCGACTTGTAAAACGGCCGGGGAGGTATGAACCGAGAATGCGAAAATTGCGAAAAAAGATACAGCATCCTAACTAAACCAAGAAGTTTCTTCAAACACGCGGCCTGTGCGCCTTAAAAATGTGCCATTGGTAGTAGCTATCCTGAGCTTAGGGAAGCAATCAAGACATTCCCAAGATACTAATAGGAGAAAATAAGATTTAATCCCCCCTACCGGGATACCGAGCTTTATGATATAATCATCATAAAGTGATGAATAGGATGACATGTAGTGATTGTTACTAAGAAAAAACGATTTGAGCGCATTGCCGACTTCCTCCCCCACGACAAACGTATCCTCGTAGCGGGATGTTCGATATGCGCCGCGCACTGTAAAACCGGGGACGAGCAGGCTGTCGAGGAAATGGTGCGCAAGTTGAGGGTCAATGGATTCCTCGTCGCAGGATCATTTGTATTCGATGGCCCATGCCAGCTTGCCGCGATACGCCAGGGTTTCAGGGACCTCGGCGATCTTGAATTCGATATCATCCTCTCCCTCTCCTGCGGCACGGGAACCCAGATGCTGGGAGAATTCGCGAAGGTCATGTCATATCCGGGGCTCGATACAACATTCGCGGCGAGTGTACAGCTCGGACCGAACATGAATGAATACTGCCGCCTTTGCGGGGATTGTGTGCTGCATATGACGGCGGGAATCTGCCCGCGCTATCGCTGCGCGAAGTCGCTCGTGAACGGACCCTGCGGCGGCACCGTCGATGGAAAATGCGACAAGGACGGCGTCACCCCCTGCGGATGGGCGGAGATTTACGAGCGAAGCATGGAGCTCGGCGTGGAACTGACGGTCTTCACTAAATATGTTCCGCCGAAAACATTCCAGCATCACCCGCGCCTGCAGGTGATCACACGCGAGGAGGAGTGAGTGGGCTTCATCAGTAAAATGCGCGACGGCCATTTCGCCGTAACCATCGAACTCAACCCGCCCCGCGGAATCGGCATGAAGCGTTTCTGGAGTGAAGCGGAGATGCTCAAGCCCCTCGGCGACGCATTCAATGTGACCGACTGCCAGCGTTCGAGCCTGAAGACGGCACCCGTCGGTATCTGCCATCTGCTCGAGGAAGCCGGGATGGAGAGCATCACCCAAATAACATTGCGCGATCGAAATCGACTGGCGTTCCAGGCGGAGTTGTTGTCGGCGTATCTTCTCGGCATACGGAACTTCCTCGTTGTATCAGGCGATCACCCGTTGTGCGGCAATCATCCCGATGCCGAGGGCGTATTCGATATCGATTCAACACAAGGTATTCACGTCGCCCGCATGCTCAAACAGGGAACCGACATGGTCGGCAACAAGCTGAACAAGTCCCCGAAGGGCATGAATCTCGGCGGGGCGCTTAATCCCTTCAGCAGACTGCCGGAATTGGAATTCATCAAGGGACGGAAGAAAGTTCAGCAGGGAGCCATATTCTTTCAGACTCAGCCGATTTATGACGTGCCGCGTTTCGCTGAATTCATCTCCGGTTTCGACGACCTCGACTGCTTTGTCCTCGCCGGTATTCTCCCGCTTACATCAAAGAAAACCGCCGACATAATGAAGCACAAAGTACCCGGGATATTTCTGCCTGATGAGGTATTCTCGCGAATCACCGATGCGTCCGATCCGGCGAAGGAAGGCGTTGCCCTCGCGCGGGAGACAATCGATCAATTGAAAAGTATAGCGAACGGCATCCACATGATGAGCATTGACTCACTGGAACATTTCCCGGATATTCTCGCAGGGACGAGAGATTAGACTGGCTTAACGTAATATTCTGACTTCCAATAACCCGGTATTCTGACTTCATGTAACCCGGTATTCTGATGCCGGGAAATAGATCCTGATTCATAGCATGTGACACGACTATTAATTCGGCTGTTTTCAACCAGCCATGTGAATAAACGTCCAAATTCCGTGTGGCACCCTTTTGGAGTCTTCGACAAAAGGGTGGTCTTCGTAAATCAGTTGCAGTGAAGGTAGCTGCTATCTTTCCGTCTTCGGAAAGTAGCTGCTAACCTGAGTGCTCTGCCAGGAACACTATTTATTTTGAATCACCTGCAAACGTCGAAGACTCGTTTGTAGGCGGCACCCTGGTGATCGGGTTTATGTACATCCACCCTTCTGAAGACAGAAGGGTGCCACACGGACAAAAGATGGCAGAAGTCGAGAGGCATAGGCTCTACAAAAATATTAAATCTGATTAAGAATTTCGTGGACAATAAATCCAACCAGCTTTATCATTTCGGCAACAACGCGGTAGTTGGATAGGGAGGAAATTCATGTCATTCGATGCACGGAACCTGAGGCCGGTTAACCTCATCGTTGTACGCCATGGACAAACCCAGGCAAACCTTGAAGGCTGGGTAATGGCCCAACGGTTCGACTTACCCCTTAACGAAAAAGGTATGGCGGACGCTGTAACCGTGGCCGATTCCTTAGCGAAAGATGAAATGGTCAACAAACCAGGGTTGACCATATGGCAGTCGCCTCTTAAAAATATCGCCACCGGCAAATACTTCGAGGCCAAGAACCTCCAGCATTTCGCCTTCCACCTGACCTATGAAGACGGCTGGTGGCCATATGCCAAGTTCCTGAGTTAACGGAGCATCGCTGAATGTGACACATCAATGTAATACCGCTTCATACGCGGGTTACTTCTGGTACAATATCCCCACAAATCAAGGAAAGGTCCATTTATGGTTCGTCGTGATCACGCAAAACTCTATTATGCCACGGCCCGGACGGTTCATTTCGACACCGGGCGCTCAATGCAGGGGAAACTGAAGGCGATTCTCCGGAAACTCAAATTCGCATCGGTTTTTGCCGAACGGGAGATGGTTCCCATCAAGATGCACCTTGGCAATCCGGGAGTGCATCGAACAATCCCGCCGTTATTTGTGCGCGAAGTTGTTGATGAACTGAAGGAAGCCGGGGCAAGGCCGTTTGTAACCGACTCGGCGAGACTGCCTGGGTATGTCTATCTCGAACACGCATACAAATCCGGCTACAACCCGATGACCCTCGGATGCCCGGTGACCATCGCGGACGGCCTGGCCGGCAACGACTCGGTAAAAGTCAAAGCAGGCAAATATCTCAAGCAGGTATCGATCCCATCCGCAATTCACGACGCCAAGGGCATGATCGTACTGACGCATGTCACCGGGCATGTCGCTTATGGTTTCGGCGGGGCGCTGAAAAATATAGCCATGGGATGCGTCTCGCAGAAATGCCGGGGTGAGAATTGGCGCGATGGTGACCGCGGACGCATGCACACTTTCGGCGGCAGGGAAATTCAGGAATTCCCGGCAAAATGTATTCACTGCGGCGCGTGCGTGGAAATATGCCCGACCGAATCGATCTCATTCGCCAAGAAAGGCGTGATGATAAACAAGGAAACCTGCTTCAATTGCGCGAGATGCGCCCACGTGTGCCAGTACGGCGCTCTCACCGTGGATGAACATGGCGATGATTATTACGAAGTCCTTGCGGAAGCGGCCAAGGCGGTCGTCAGAACCTTCGATGACGGAAAGATCATACACATCAGTTTCCTGCTCAACATGCAGCCCGAATGTGACTGCATGCCCATGTGCGACACACCCGTGGTTCAGGATCTCGGCATCCTCGCCGGAACCGACTGCATTGCAATCGACTCGGCAACACTCGACCTCGTCGGATCGGCCGTCCCCCTGCCCGGCAGCCGGGCGGAAGATATGACCAACTCGCCGGAAAACGATGTTTTCTCCCAGGCCAACAATCGCACGCCGCGCGTTACCCTCAAGTACGGCGCGAAGATCGGCATCGGGACAACCAACTACAAGCTAACCGAGATCAAGGGTATGCCGAGAAAAAGGAAATAGAGTGACGCCGAACCTTGACGACGTAACGGAGTCATAAGATTTGAGAGGCGGTAAACGAAAACATCTGATATTCCGTCCACGGTCAGGATGCTGAAAAAGAATCCTATGCGAATTGAGGGGACTGTCCCCGTATCAAACGGTAATGTCTTTTTGAAAATTGGTGCTGAATATGGATGACGCCATTTACCTGGAAAATTTGCACAAATCTTACGGAGATGTACGGGCCCTGAACGGTATCGACCTGCGAGTACGAAAGGGAGTTTTTTATGGCTTCCTCGGCCCAAACGGGGCAGGCAAATCGACGGCCATCAAATGCATGATCGGGATACTGCGTCCCGACAAGGGTCGCATTGTCCTCAATGGTTATGATGCGCGTCATGAGATCGTTAAGATAAAAGCATCGGTCGGCTTCCTGCCCGAACAATTGAATCTCTACGAACGCCTCACCGGGCGTGAATACCTCAGCTTCATCGGACATATGCATGGGCTTGATACGCCCGAGGTAAAACAACGTTCGGATGAACTCATCACTCTGGTCGATGTTGATTCGGACAAACTGATCGAAAAATATTCCCTCGGCATGAAGAAGAAGATCGCACTTGCCGCGGCCATGATACACCGACCGAAGATCCTGCTGCTGGATGAACCGTTTACCGGAATAGACGTGCTCTCGACGCATCGAATACGCGAAGTACTTCTCTCCTGGACCCGTGAAGAGGGAGTGACGATATTCTTCTCATCCCACGTGCTTGAAGTCGTCGAAAAACTCTGCACCGAGATCGCGATCATCCACCAGGGACGGATTCTCAAATACGGTGAACTCAACGTACTGAAAAAGGAAGTCGGACGTGAGGGCTCCACCCTTGAGGACCTCTTCCTCAGTCTTCTCAGGGAAGCATTAAATAATTCCGCTGACGACCACGAGTCCAGCGCTCTATTCTCCAAGGCAGATCCAGGTGAATAGCCTCAGGCAAATATCCACACTTATCGGCCTGAAGGCGAAGCTGACCTTTCGCTCGTATGCCCGCGATACACTCGCCGTTGTCCAGTCGATTTTCTTCGCATTCTTCATCATTGGGTTCGCCGTGATGTTGGCATTCGGTGTTGTGTTCGCGTTCTTAGCGATGCGGGAATATCTCCCCAAGGAAAGTTACATCCCGGTTATGCTCCTCGCCAACCTTCTGTGGGCCATCTACGGCCTGTGGATACTCATTCCCGTGTTCGGCTTCCGCATGAATGAATCCTATGACATCTCCAAGCTCCTGCATCTCCCGGTAAAGCGCTCCACATTATTCATCGCGAATATACTGGGAAGCTTCGCCGACCTAACGATATCGATCCCCATCGCGGCGCTCACCGGTATCCTGCTCATCTTCGCGATCGATCAGACCCTCGGGACATTCGATCCGCTTGTGTTCATGTTCAATGCAGTGGTCCTGGGCATCTTCCTCATTAATATGATTGTCTGCGGCCAACTCGTGGTGATAACGATATACAACATCATCCCGAGGGTGCCGCTATGGCGCATCCTGCTCTACATCGTCATCACCGTCGCATTGATAGCCTGGGCATGGTTCGCGCTGCAGGACAAAGTCAGGACGGTTCTCTCAATTTTCGATATCGAAGTCGGTCTGTATATATACGTTTACTTCCCGCATGGCCAGGCCACTATTGCCACGTATTGCGCTTCCTATCACGACTGGCATACCGCGTTTACAAACCTGCTCTGGCTGGTAATTCACACTGCCGGAATCTCCTTGCTCACGGGCTTTCTGTTCGCCAAATGGTATGCGGGCGGCAACATCGAAGGCACTTCCGTCAGCCACGGCGGCAGAACGCGCAGATCATTCGCTGATTACATATCCGCGTTCTGGGTGAAAGCCCTGCGGCGTTTCCTGCCGGTTCAGGCACTGGAAATAATGCGCAAGGACCACCTCAATCTTCTTCGCAACCGCAGTTTTCTCCTGTACAAAAGCATACCCGCGGTGCTTGGTCCCGGAATTATTATGTTCGCCATCTGGTACAGCACTACCAACTACACACATATAAAAAATGATTCCGTGCTCCTTAGCTGCCTTGTTTCAACAGCGATGATTTTCTCCGCTTTCGTCATTACGGCCCAGGCAAGCCTATTTTCGGGAAACATTTTCGGTCTCGAGGGACGGGGTATCTATTCGCTGTTCACTACCGGGATCGACAAGCGGATAGTGCTTATCGGCAAGAATGCATTTTTGCTGTCCCTGTTCCTCTTCGACGCATTTGTATATGGATGCTTCACATGGCTCCTCAAAAGTTCATTCATATACGGGTTTATGGCATTCCTCATCCTGTTCAATTTCTTCGTGCTCCTGATGGCATCGGGCAATTTTGCAAGCACCATTCTGCCCTACTACTACGACTTGGAGCGCCCCGCCGTGAGCCCCCAGCAGGTAATCCTCGTCGCTGTTGTCGAAGCCGTGTCGGCCATGGCATCCGCCATCCTGCTCCTCCCGGCACTCCTGCTCCTGGCTCTGCCGTTCATAATGCACATTCCCATCGCACTCATACTGTTCGCCCCGCTCTCACTTGGATATTCATTCCTGTGGCTCTGGGTTTCGATAAGATTTGCCGGACCCATGGTAGAGCGCCTGCAGCAGAACATCATGCTCAAAGTTTCCGAGTCGTAAATCAACTTACAAAGTATTCTTTCCGGGTGGCGCCTACAAACGAGTCTTCGAAGTTTGTAGGTGATCAATATGAAGGAAAAGAACCAAGGCAAATCTTACAAGGGAGAACGTCAGTTCATGAGCGTGACCGGGAGTGTTGTACCGTAGATATTTAGACGTTCTGTGGAAACCGGATTGCGTGGTATGCCGTTACCATATTCACCTACAAACTTCGAAGACTCGTTTGTAGGCGGCACCCAGACTTGAGACAGTCTCGAAGACAGAGGGTGCCGCACGGAAATGAAGCAACCGAGCCACGACCGTCAGGGAGTGGACAAAGACACTGACAAGCTTCGAAACCTCTTGTGGAGTAGAGAGTTTAATTGACGCTTGTCAGTGCCACCCGGAGGTAGTGTTTGAGAAGGCACGGGTAAACTCGAAGACTCGTTTATCCGTGGCACCAGATATCTTCTTGCTATTGCGGGAAAATCTTGTTCTGAAACAGGCACCCTACTCCAGATGAAACTTGTTCCAGTACCCCGGTACTTTCTCGCGTATCATCTCATCAAGTCTGTCCACCGCTGCGTTGATACCCTCATAAAATTTCCCATCCTTGAAGAATGGCGCGGCTTGCTTGCTCAACGCATCATCGGTCTCAGCCTCACCGATGAATTTCTCCAATCCAAGCCCGACTTCCGATTCGACACGGCGGTTCCCAGTGCAAACAAGAATCAAGACACCCTTGTTCACGCGCTTCTTCCCGATACCCCACCAGTTATACAGCAAGGCGGCATAATCGCTGATGTCCACTTCCCCCGGATTATACATCGTGGTGACTATCACAGGTATCTGCGTGTTATCAAAGTCGTCCTCAAGCTTTTTCGTAAGCTCATTGAACTGGTCCTCTGTGAACAGGAATGCAAAATCGTTCACCGGCCCACGCGGCCCGGGCAGGAATAACTTGTCCCGCATATGTTCGCTGATATCCCCGCAACGCGGGCATCCATCCTCGATACTCTTGATTTCATCGCCGCAGGCCGGGCATTTTATCATTTCACTTGTCATCGTTCACCACCGACATGAGTTTAATATTTCTTTGAACTCCCTGTCCCACTCGATTTTCCTCCGCCAAACATGCGATACATACGCACCGCATCCCGTCCCATTCGCGCGTATCCGCCCTTGGATCCGCATCCTGTGGTTTTTTCCCTATCCGAAATATAGGTTGATCTCTTTTCTGTTCCATACTTAGGCACCCAGGCTCCCAATTTCGGCAGATACTTTAAACGCACATATTCGTGATCGCACTTGACACACTTATACTTCGTCCTTTCGATACCCGGATGCATCTCGGTCGGATGCACTGTTGCTTCCCTGATCCCTTCCTTAACATCCCCCCCGCATTCAGGACAACGCATACGCAGTAGGTATGCAACGATAAAAACGATTACCACGAACACGAAAAACGATGCGAGCATTAAGTACCAACCGAGATATTGCATTTCTCTTCCCTCCGATTCTACCCTCACTCCAAATAGACAATGCAATACTGCTTATGTTGCACGTCAGAACGAACTCGACGAGCCACCGCCGCCGGAACTTCCTCCGCTGAATCCGCCGAAACTACTTCCACCGCTGCTTGAGGACCATCCGCCGGACGATCCGGACGACCATCCGCCCCAGAATCCACCACTGGATGACTTCTTGCCCTTTGCGGGCAGTGTTATCGATTTCATGAATTTATGTTTACATATCTTGCATTCAAACTCGCGTTTCTCCAACCCCGAATGGTTCTTGGTCGGTTCAAGTACCGTGGTTGTCTTCAGAAGTTTGACCTTCCCCTTGCATACCGGGCATCTCACGCGGGCGGCATATCCCGCACCCCAGATAATCGCGACGATAATCGCCCAGAAGAGCACCACGCATCCGCATGCGCCGCAGCAGTCATCGTCGTCATCGTAATCACCCGCGAACTCTTCACCTTTGATAAAGGGGGATATCTCCTCGACTACCGCTACCAGCGCCTGTCCCCATTGTTCATTGCCTCTGCTTAACAACGGAACCGCGGAGGTGTCAATGATATCCTTACATAAGCTGTCGGGCAATACTCCTTCATAACCCCTGCCGGTATAAATCCCGATTTTTCTCTCCAATGTCGCCAACAGAACAAGAACCCCGTT